>JAGGYV010000137.1 GCA_021162325.1 Desulfobacteraceae bacterium
CCAAAGCAACCATTGATAAAATCCGCCGGAAAGAAAAAAAACTTTTCATCGTCTTTTTGGAAAAAAATCATAAAGAAACCTTCTTCCCGATTCGGTTTAGCATTGGCGTTGCCGGCTCAGATGAAACACTTCCTGAAAAAGTAATGAAACTGGCAGATCAACGAATGTATGTTGATAAAGAAAATTTTTACCAGAATACGATTGAAAACCTGTACGCCGGACACAGTTGATGGCGTCGTTAAAAGTCCCATCTACTGCGTTGTCGCGGTTTTTCAGCCATTCAATATACTATATGTATAATTTCTTGTCTGAAAAACCATTACGCCTTGTATATGGAACTTTTAACTTAGCCATCTCAATACTTATTACGAGAGCATCACAGTTAACCCGCCGGATAATATAAAAACTTGACATATTTACTTCTTGCCTCTAGTGAATTATGTGTTAATTCTATTTATTAATCCCTATCAGACGAAAAGATTATGGCCAACGAAAAGACAATCGACAAAACTGATCAGATTTCCCTGCTATATCAAATCACCCAGACCTTACACAAAACCGCTGACCTTAAGCGGTCATTGTATAACATGCTGGAATTACTTTCTAAGTCACAAGGAATGATCCGCGGCACCATCACCATTTTAGACCCTTTCAGCGATGAAATCAGCATAGAAGTCGCCCACGGAATTTCTAAAAGTGCCCTTCAAAAAGGAAAATATAAACTGGGCGAAGGAATTACCGGACAGGTCATTCAAACCGGCGAAGTTGTCACCATTTCAGCATTAAGCAAAGACAGCCGATTCCTCAACCGAACGGCATCCCGAAAAGCATTTCAGAATCAGGATATCTCCTTTATTTGCGTACCGATTAAAAAAGACAAGCAGGTGATCGGTGCTCTCAGTGTTGACCGGCCCTATGATGAATCTTACTCATTGAAAGACGGAGAAAAACTGCTGTCGGTTGTGGCGGCGATGATTGCCATGCAGGTCATTTATCTTGAAAGAACCCGAATTGAAAAAGAGAAACTCCGATCTGAAAATGACCGGTTGCAGGCGGAACTGAAAAAAAAATACCGCATGAAAAATATTATCGGCAACAGTAATAAAATGCGGGAAGTGTATCAAATGATTTCCCAGGTGGCCGGCAGCAATGCGACGGTCCTCATCCGGGGAGAAAGCGGGACCGGCAAAGAGCTGGTTGCCAACTCCATCCATTACAACAGCCTTCGGACCAAAAATCCTTTTGTAAAGGTAAACTGCGCAGCGCTCCCGGCAAATCTCATTGAGAGTGAACTCTTCGGGCATGAAAAAGGGGCTTTTACCGGCGCAATTCACCAGAAAACAGGCAAGTTTGAACTGGCAAACAAAGGGACCCTGTTTTTAGATGAAATCGGCTCCATTGAGCCGGAAGTCCAGGTCAAGCTTTTGCGAATTTTACAGGAAAAAGAACTGGAGCGGGTCGGCGGAAACAAGACCATTAAGGTGGATGTCCGTATTGTTGCAGCAACCAACAGAAACCTGGAGAATGCGGTAACCGAAGGATTCTTCAGAGATGACCTGTATTACCGGCTCAATGTATTCCCGATTTATCTGCCGCCGCTTCGGGAAAGAAGAACGGATGTTCTGGTTCTGGCAGATTATTTCCTTGAAAAATATGCCGTGGAAAACAATAAAAAGATACTTCGACTCTCAACGCCATCCATTGATATGCTGATGGCCTATCACTGGCCCGGCAATGTTCGAGAACTTGAAAACTGCATTGAACGGGCGGTGCTTTTATGTGAAGACCAGGTAATTCATAGTTATCATCTGCCACCCACTCTCCAGACCGGACAAATATCAAACACGCTGCCGACTATATCCCTTGCGGAAGCGGTCAACCAGCTTGAACGGGAAATGATTATTGATGCCTTAAAACACACCCGGGGGAATATCTCCCAGGCGGCCCAGACACTCAACACCACCGTTCGGAAATTTTCTTATAAAGCCAATAAGTATGATGTGGATCCGCGCCAGTACCATTGATGATGGCGTCGTTAAAAGCCCCATCTACTGCGTTGTAGCAGTTTTTCAGACTTTCAATATACGACTTGTATTATTTCAATCCTGAAAAACCACTACGCCTTGTATATGAGACTTTTAACTTAGCCATCCAGATAATTTTTAAAGAGAGTGTCATTGTGATGTTGATCTTGATAGTTCCGTAAAAAATCAGATTTCGACGGCAAAGAATAAAAGTTCAAATTCAAGGCGCGCAAATCCTGAGTAATGATTTGTACTTATCGTACCATGAAGCAACGAAGGATGCAGCGCAACACAGAATTTGGACTTTTTGCGAAGCCGTCAATCTTATAAAGCGTCAGCGCCTCTTTCCCCGGTCCGGACCCTGACAACGCCTTCGATGGGGATTATAAAGATCTTGCCGTCGCCGATCTTACCGGTAAATGCAGCTTTTCTTATAATTTCAATGACTTCTTCACACCTATCATCCTCGACAACGATCTCCATTTTTACCTTGGGAATAAAATCAACCGCATATTCAGCCCCGCGGTAAATTTCCGTATGTCCTTTTTGCCGACCATACCCTTTAACTTCTGAAACCGTCATTCCCTGGATACCGACATCATTTAGAGCTTCTTTTACATCATCCAGTTTAAATGGTTTAATCATTGCCTCAATCTTTTTCATCCAACTGCCTCACCATTATAAAATATATTTATTTTAAGCCATGCGATTCTGATTCTTTTAACACAGGATAATTTTTAAAAACACGAATGCGCATTTTAAAAATTATAGCAGGGATTCATCGCCCTGTCTATTTCTTCTTTTTTATGGTATAAAATGATGACTTGTGGCGCTTCAACAGAAAAAACAAACACTAATAATAAAGGATTGGAAAAATGAAACAAATTATATCTATTATAATGAGTTTATTCATGATTGGATGGTTTGTGTCTATTGGCTTTGCCGAAGAAAAACCAGCGGACCTGCCAAGGGTTCGCATGGAGACCACTCTTGGCAATATTATTATTGAACTCAATACAACAGCCGCCCCCAAAACCGTAGAAAACTTTCTTTCCTATATTAATGATGGGTTTTACAACAGCACTATTTTTCACCGGGTCATTAAAGGATTTATGATCCAAGGTGGCGGGTTTTTAGAAAATATGCAGCAAAAAAACGCCAAAGCGACCATTACCAATGAAGCGGATAACGGACTTCAAAACCGACGGGGAACCATTGCCATGGCCCGGACAAACAATCCCCATTCCGCTTCTTCCCAGTTTTTTATCAATACCGGGAACAACACGTCTCTTGATTTTAAAGCAAAAACCAGGCGGGGATGGGGATATTGCGTTTTCGGCAAAGTCGTTGACGGTATGGATGTGGTAGACGTCATTGAAAAACAGTCCACCACTGTTAAAAACCCCTACCGGGATGTGCCGGTGACACCCATCATAATTAAAAATGCAATGCTCATAAACAAGCCGGACACAATGGCAGCCCCTAAAATTAAAAAAATAAAATCAAACCCATAAATTGTTTTATTTGAGACGGTATCAATGGAAAAACAGATAGTTGAATATCCCTGCCAGTGGTCTTACCGGATCATTGGCACAGAAGAAGAAGTAATCCGAAGCGCGGTTAAAGAGTATATGAAAGAGGCCGAGTTTCAACTCTCGGCATCCAATACCAGCCGCTCGGGAAAATATATTTCCTTAAATCTTGAAATAATAGTATTAAATGAAGATGCCCGAAACAAAATTTACTTAGACCTGAAAACCATGCCGTGTATTAAAATGATGTTCTGAAAGAAAGACCAGGTCAGCTATTGCTTGTCAAGAATTCGTTCGGTTTCCCCGTACTTACCTTTCAACTCATCACACCTTTTTCTCATCCGCGCAAGGATGCCCTTTTGCTCGGGATTTGAGACAAGATTAACAAGTTGATCCGGATCAGTTTCTAAATCGTGAAGAAACTCGAAAACGGGTTTCTGTTCGAAATACTTAGCATACACGTAACGCTCTCCTCGGACCCCTTCCCATTTTGGGATGTCCCTGTGATTCATCAAGTGTTCGCAGAAGAAATCATGCCTCCAACCGGGGACGCTTTTGCCCTGTAGCAATGGGAAAAAACTGCAGCCCTGGTAGTGCGGCGGGATCTCTACTCCGGCGAGTTCGAGCATTGTGGCAGGCACATCAATATTAAGGGTCATCTCGCCCTTCACGACACCGCGTCTCTTCTGAGGTAGGCGAGGGTCATAGATAATTAGAGGAACTCGAAGTGATTGTTCGTAATGCGACCATTTTCCTGCAAAACCGCGATCACCCATGTAATATCCATTATCACCCATATAGATAATGACGGTGTTGTCTGAGAGACGGAGTCTATCCAATTCTTTGCGAATGCGGCCAATCACATTGTCCACACCACTAATCA
>JAGGYV010000080.1 GCA_021162325.1 Desulfobacteraceae bacterium
GGCGTCTGTTACCGGACGTGATATCATTGTGCCGCCCAATCCGGGGGCTATGGGTGCCTGGGGCATCGGCCTGTGCGCAGTTGAAGATATGGGGAAAGAAACACTGCTGGCTTTGTCCGGGTTAAAAGTGGATAATTTTCTGGAAGCAAAAATTATCGAACGGTCCGAGTTTATCTGCAAGGATGCTACCTGTAAAACCATGTGCCCTATTGAACGCACAACCATCCAGTTCGGGGATATCATAAAAACGGCCACTTCAGGCGGGGCCTGCCCCAAGTATGAAATTGTTTCCGCAGCTTTGCCGAAACTGGCAAAAGATGCGCCTAATCCCTTTGAAGAGCGGGCACAACTGCTAGCCGCATATGAGATGGAAAAAGACAGTGAAGGTAAATCAGGACCCAGGGTGGCCATTCCC
This sequence comes from Desulfobacteraceae bacterium, assembly GCA_021162325.1. Taxonomy (GTDB): domain Bacteria; phylum Desulfobacterota; class Desulfobacteria; order Desulfobacterales; family Desulfosalsimonadaceae; genus SURF-3. The sequence goes on from JAGGYV010000080.1 coordinate 416, forward strand.
ATGACCGGTCCCATTGGCGGATTTTTGCCGTTTTTGGCAACCGTAGTGCGCGAACTCGGATTTTCAGTTGACGTATTAAAATCAAATGCCAAATCCCTGGCAAAGGGAGAACACTTGTGCAACAGTTTTGACTCCTGCGGTCCGGTTAAAATAGCCTATTCCATCTGTGATACCGACAGTCCTTACCTGTTTTTCCCTAAAATAATGCGGTTTTCCGACCGGGAAGGCCCGGGCGGGATCGCCTGTGTTACCGAGCAGTCCATGCCGGAAGTGGTTGAACAATCATTAAAGGCCCGTGGCAAGGACGTGACTGTGATTCGGCCTCGGTTGTATTTGGAAAACGGACTCACCAAACTGTCCGTGATTGAAAGCCTCACCCAGTTGGCGACAATGCTGGGGGCGGATACGTCTAAAATTCCCGCCGCAGTGGAAAAAGGGGCCCAAGCACAAAAAACCTTTGAGACAGCCTTAGGAGAAATCGGTCAAAAGGCATTGGATTATGCGGCAGCCAACAAGATTGCTGCGGTGGTGGTCTGCGGTTCCCAGCATGTGATCCATGACAAGGCAGCCAACTCGAAAATTCCCGACATCCTGCGCGGCAACGGGGCCATGGCTATTCCCATGGATTGTTTTCCCATTGCCAAAGACACACCGGAAATGAAGCGAATCTACTGGGCGGATGCCAACCGGTACTTGCGGGCAGCCTTGTCGGCAAAGGAAACCCAAACCGCATTTCCCCTGATGCTGGCATCCTTTGGTTGCGGACCTGCGTCTTTTACTGAGCAGGTTTTTCAGTCAATGCTGGCAGGGTATCCGCATACGATTCTGGAAAGTGACGGCCATGGCGGCGCTGCCGGGTTTGTTACACGAATCCAGGCGTTTTTGCAGTCTGTTAAGCAGTATATGGACGAAGAGGGTGAAACAGCGCCGACCGACCATGACCGCATTGTCTCTTATGTTGAATCCGGGGTGCACCGGGGAAAATATCTGGATAAAAACATCCGGTACGTGTTTTTCAGCAGTCTGGATTACCTGGGAGACCTTTTTGCTGCTGTGTTCTGTTCCTATGGGTATGATGCGGTTTCGGCACCGCCGGTTTCGGAAGAAAACTGTCGTCTGGGCAAGCCGGATTGCTCTGGAAAGGAATGCATGTCCTACCAGCTGATCTGGGGGGCGTTTCGGGAGTATTTGGAGTCCGTCAAGGATGAAGTGGCCGTTGAAGGACAGGAAGCGCCAAAGCATATCCGGCTGGTGCAGCTCTCCGGGCAGATTTGCCGGGCGGGAATGTACGGGATAAAGGATCGGCTGTCGGTGAACCGAATGGGGCTGCATGATCGGATTTCCGTGTCTTCACTCATGATTGCCGGCGGCCCGGGCATGGCAGCCCGCCTGATTGCCGGACTCACCGGCATGGATCTTTTGCGACAGCTTTTTCTTTACCATCAGGCAATTGAGTCTGCGCCGGGCGAGGCCAGAGAAGTGTATCATCGATACAGCAAGGCTATTGTGGAGATAGTTGAACGGACTTCAAAAAATGGTTTAACAGGAACGGCCCAGAAAGGGTTTCACTGGACACGGCTTAGAAATATCATTATGCAGGCGGCCCGGGCGTTTTATCGTATGGAGCTTGAGGCCGGGGACACATCCGAATTCCGGACTGTTTTTGTTTCCGGAGACCCCATGGCCAAGGGCAATGATGTGGCCAACTGTGGTCTTTTCGACCGGTTGAGCGAACAAAAGATCCGGGCCGTGGCTGAACCCATGTGTGATTTTTTGGAATTTCTGGCCCGCATGCATCCCCAACTGATGTTTGGTCGAAAATCCACTGAGCGCCAGAGTGCCACGTACCTCAAGGTGATGGTGATGATCAGAGACAGCCTTTACAAAATGACCGCCAGGCTCCATCCATGGCTGCCTATGCCGGATATGCCGGCGGTGCTGCATCGGTCGTCTCACATTATTGATCCCAAAACCCTGGGCGGCGCGGGCCAGGTTGTGGGGAGTGTGCTGCATTACTGGGAAACCGGGGCATATGACGGTGTTCTCATGACCAGTTGCTGGGGGTGCGACAATTCACTTATCGAGGAAAGCCTGCTGCGGCATCACCGGGATATTCCATTTTATTTTTTTTATGATGACGGCACGCCGTTGGATACCCGACGTGTCAACCGGTTCGCCTTCCAGCTTCAGCGTATGCCGAAGCGCGGTATCACTCCGGAAGACGTCAGCTCATGGGAGAAGTTGCGGGCACGGTTGCTGGCGGCATAATACAGGTTTTCGCGTTTTGTCATTGCGCGTCACGCCGCTGGCGTCGCAGGGACGGACATGACCAAGGCAATCCCATGAATACAGGGGATTACTTCGTCGTTCGGTAACTTCTCAATAAATCCGGGCAGCAGCAGATCCAGTGATAGTATCACAATACATGGGTCTCCCGAACTTTTTGAGAACATTCGTCGCTCATTCATCACTCCTTGTAATAACAACATAACTTCAGGGTTTCCGTTCAGAGACTATCCAGAAACAATAGCTGGCGTTCGGCATGGACGGGTATGGTCCGCCATCCCTGTTCGTAGCTTCGGACTGCTTTTACGGATATGCCCAGCAATCGGTCCATTTCTTCCTGGGTTTTTATCAGTTTTTTTCTGAAGTTTTTAAATTCCTGTGTTTCCATTTAGTATCCAGTATTTTGGTTTAAATTTTTTAAAAAATGTCATATTGTGCTATATTATTGCAAATGATAACTCTAAATTTTAATCAGTCTGAATCTTAGAGGAATTCCCGTATGAAATATATAATGACATATGATCAGAAACAGTGTTCGGGATGCCGGCAATGCCAGCTGGCCTGTTCCCGTAAATTTGATAAACAATTCCAGCCTTCACGGTCCCGTATACGATTGCAGACCCAAGGTGATGAATTTTATGCTGTTTTTACAGATGATTGCGTGAAATGCGGAATTTGTGCGGATAGCTGTCTGTTCGGCGCACTGACAAAAAATCAGGAGGGGGCGATATGAATCTGGGAGGATTTACCGGAAAGATTTTGTTTGTGAATCTGAGCGACAGCCGTGTATGGACGGTTCCTCTGGAGGAAAGCATGGCCGTAGATTATATGGGCGGCCTGGGGGTTTGTATTAGGCTGGCGGCTGACTATATACCGCCTGGCGTGGCCCCTCTGTCAGCGGAAAATGTGTTTGTTCTGGGTGTCGGTCCTTTGGTAGGAACCGATTTGCCGTCCTCCTCCCGAATGTATGTTGTCAGTAAATTGCCTGCAAGCGGGACAGTCGGTTGGTGCGGGGCCGGCGGGTACACGTTTGGCGCGCAGTTAAAATACGCCGGATACGATCATGTTATTGTTATCGGGAAGTCTGAAACACCGGTATATCTGGATATTGAGGATGATCGGGTAGAAATCAGGGATGCCTTTGATTTTTGGGGAAAGGGCATTGATGAAACGTATGATTTGATCTGCAGGGATTGTGATGAATTGCCCGGTGTCCTGTCGATCGGACCGGCCGGAGAAAACAAGTCAGCCATTGCCATGGCGTTTGTGGATCGGATTTCCACCTTGGGGCGGGGCGGTTTTGGTGCGGTTATGGGGTCAAAAAACCTGAAGGCCATTGTTGTGCGTGGCACTGGCGGGGTGCGTGTGTTGGATCGAAAACGCTTTAATCGCATCAGTCGTTCGGTGTTAAAATCGATTAAGGAATATCCATATCTGAAAGAATGGCAGGATCTGGGCATGCTCAAGGCATTTCCCATCGTGCCGGTGGAATTGTATCGGCAGATGAAAGTCCGTCGGACGGCCTGCGTATCCTGCCCGGTGGGGTGTAAAGATGTGATTCGCATTCCTGAAGGCCCTTTTTCCGGCCTGGTCAAGCATACCAGTTCCGCCATTAACCTTTTCACTCCCATGATGTACGGAATGAAAGATCCCGCAGAAGCCGTGAAACTGGTGGCTGATCTGGATAATTACGGGTTGGATATGTTCGAATTTTTCGGATTGATGAAGCTGGCCCGTGAGTTGGCAGCAGCCGGGATCATCCATCTTGAAGCGGATGAACCGGCAATTGATTTAGAATCCCTGGATTCCATGGCCGTATGGGCTGAAAAGATCGCTTTGCGGCAGGGAACCGCAGCGTTGTTTGCCGACGGATTTACAACCGTTCTGGAGCGTATCGGGCCGGAGGCCCAAAAGTTTGCACCGGCGCTGGTTAAAGGCATGCAGCCGTATGCCGGTCCGGGGGGTGTAATCCCGTGGGATCGGTTTGGCACTATGGAACTGGGGCAGGTGCTGGACCCGAGAGGGCCCCATGTGGGATCAGGCGGTTCCCCCACCTATTTTGCGTTGCGGCCATTAGAAGCGTTTCCTAAAAATTTGAAACGGATGGGTGTTTCGGATGAAGCCATGGACCGGATTCTCGGAAAGAATCGGGATCAGCTTCACGTGGGCCGGCTGCTCCGATATTCCCATGCCTGGTTTGCGATTCTGGGGTCGCTGGGTATTTGTGCCCGCGGGCAGGTCAATCGGTTTTACAATATCGATATTCTCGCTCAAGTGTATGAAGCCGCAACCGGAATTCCAACAACCATGGCCGACCTCGGGAATCGGGCGAAACGGGCCTGGAAAACCCTGCGGGATCTGAACATTCGTGAGGGGCTGGGTGAATCCCATGAAACACTGCCTGCACAATGGTTTTCAGATGGCGGGTTTAAGGATTATCTCACGGGCAAGCCATTGACTATCGAGCAGGCCGAGGAAATAAAAAAGGATTATTTCCGGGAGTGGGGCTGGGAGGAAAACGATTAAAAAATGTGAGAATAGATTCTCATCAATAAGTTTTAATTATGCCCTCCGAGCTTAATCCAATAAAAGGAGAAAAAATGCCGATACCCGGAAATCTTTTAACCACCGCCATGGCGGTCATGCCGCATACGGATGTGGACCGCGCCATTGAAATCGCCCTGACCATGGATATCCCCTACTGGCCCCAGCTTCCGAGGCTGAACTACTATGAAGACATGTATGTCCAGGCAGCTGAGCATTTTCCCGGTATTGTGCTGGACATGGAGCAGCGGACGTTAAAGTTTTCCATGGATAAATTTGTTGAAGAACTCGAAGATGTCTTGGCAAACTTTGAGTCTCCGGAATTTTTTGATATCAGTCCTAAATATTCTGCGGTCTATCATCGGTTTCTGGAACTGGACCTGTCGGACCGTCCGGCCATTCGCGGGCAGTTGGAGGGCCCCATCAGTTTTGGATTCAATGTCATTGATCAGGATGACCGGCCCATTATTTTTGATGACACGGTCCGGTCGTTTTTGCTGGAATTTATGGCAAAGCGGGTCAATGTACAGCTTGCCCGGCTTAAAAAGATGAATGCCAACGCGTTCATGTTTGTGGATGAACCCGGCCTTCAGTTTTTGTTTTCCGCCATGTCCGGGTATGGCGATGGTAAAGCCAAAGGGGATATGGAAATATTCTTTGACATGATCGACCGGCCCCGGGGGATCCATTTATGCGGTAACCCGGACTGGGATTTTCTGCTTAATCAGGATCTGGATATTTTATCCTTGGATGTGTATACCAACAAGGAAGTTTTTCCCGTATATGCGCCGGCAATTAAACGCTTTTTAGACCGGGGCGGTATTTTATCTTGGGGGATTGTACCTACCAATTTTGAACCATTTGAGTCTGAAAATATCGCGTCTTTGGCCGATCAGCTGGAATTTGTCTGGAAGCAACTAGCGGCAAAAGGCATTGATATGGATCAATTGCTGGCACAAAGCCAGATTTCACCGGCCACCTGCTGTCTGATCAATCCGGATCTGGAAAAGACCGTGGAAAAGGGGTTTGCGATGGTAAAAAAACTGTCCGAGCAGTTGAGAAATAAGTGGCTGAAGTTATAGGCAGCAAACTGATTCATCCATTTAGAGTTGACGAGACACTACTATGACTTCATCCCGAAAGCCTTGCAAATGAACGAATCAATCCGGTGGAAATAGTCCGGTGGAAATAGTCCGGGTTTGGTTTGGATTTTGTCTTGATTCCTATGCTTTTTCGGGGTGGCTTTAAATGTGTAGCTCACTTTATGATTTATAATTGAAGTAATCATGAAAATTATATAACGCATTTGTAGAAAATTTTGTTGTTTTATTGACATAGATAACAACAAACAATATACTCTATTTGTCGATTTAAAAATACATTTTGGAGGACAAATGGACCGATATAAACATATATCTTTTCAAAAAGAGTGGGAAATAGATCATGAAATTTCATATATGCTTGGCGAGTGCGATGCTTATGTGAGAGCAATTACAGATACCCCGTTAAAGCCAGAACACCGAGGAAAGTTACTCCATTTATCATTAATTAAAGGTGCGCAAGCAACAACGGCCATAGAAGGCAATACACTTAGCGAAGAAGAGATTGAAAAGCTGGCAGAAGGGTGGACGTTGCCTCCAAGTAAGGAATATCTTGAAATCGAAGTTAGGAATATTCTTGAGGCATTCAATTTTTTACTGCATGAAATTGTTTCAGGTGGGAAAACTCAAATTATAACTCCGGAAGTAATTAAAGACTTCCATCGAATGATTGGAAAAAATCTTGGGGAGCATCTTGACGCAGTTCCAGGTAGATTCCGACAAGATAATAGAGTGGTAGGCACTTACCGGGCGCCAGATTATAAATATGTTCCTGAACTGATAGAAAAGCTGTGCCGCTGGTTAAGGAAAGAATTTCATTATAATGATGGGCAAAATTTTCCAACTTCAGTAATCCAAGCGATGATTACTCATGTATACATAGAGTGGATACATCCCTTTGGGGATGGAAACGGCAGAACAGGTCGATTGCTTGAATTTTATATTTTATTGAGGGCAGGCCTTCCCAATATAGTTTCCCATATCTTATCAAATTTTTATAACCAAACTCGGCCTGAATATTATAGACAGCTCGATCAAGCCAGAAAAAATAAAAATTTAACAGGCTTTATTAAATATGCCGTTCGGGGGTTTCGGGACGGATTAAAAGAAAATTTAACCGTTATTCAGGAAAGTCAATTTTTTATCTTTTGGCATTATTTTATCTATGAAGTCTTTGCGGATGTTAAATATACAAAAAAGACCGCCTTTAAAAGAAAGCGTGATTTAATTCTTCAAATGCCGATTAATAAAGAATTTGATGTTGATGAAATTTTGGAATTAACGCCTATTATTGCAAAAACATATGCAACTGTTAATAGGGCGACGGTTTTGAGGGATTTAAAAGAATTGCAGGAGCTCAATCTTCTAATAAAAATTGGAAGAAAATTTCAAGCGAACACCAGAATTTTGAAGTCGTTAATGCCAAGCAAAAAAGTATAGAAATGGTTTGCTTTTTATATCGGCTTCCTCTCAAAAAGGCAGTCGCAGGCCGTATTGCGAACGATATAGGTAATACGAATACGTCGCGATCGGCGCGATCGGGTCGGACCACACTAAATATCTAATATTATGAATATACCTGTTAATTTGGGCCTTGAAACGTGGCAATAATCAATTTTTTAGGCCCCAAAAGAGCGATATAGAAAGAGACGAGGAAAATCAAGTGGCAAGAGCAAATAGACACTATATTCCCGGGTATGTTTGGCATTTAACGCATCGCTGCCATAAAAGAGAATTTTTGTTTAAATTTGCAAAGGATCGTCTTCGATGGATGCAGTGGCTGTATGAAGCCAAGAAAAAATATCACCTTATAATTCTGGATTACATGGTAACATCAAACCATACTCACTTACTGGTTTATGATCATGTAGGGGCGGATGTTATTCCCAAGTCGATTCAATTATTAGCAGGAAGAATCGGGCAGGAATATAATATAAGAAAAAAGAGAAAAGGTGCTTTCTGGCAGGACCGTTACCATGCGACAGCTGTTGAAACCGGTGAACATCTCAGGCAATGTATTGTTTATATCGACTTGAATATGGTTCGAGCCGGAACGATAAATCATCCTTCTCAATGGTACTGGTGTGGTTATCATGAAATTCAAAATTCCTGGCGGAAAAATATATTGATTGATTATGACAAACTCGGAGAATTAGCTGGTTATAACACATTTGATACCTTTCAGGCGGCACACAGGAAGTGGATTGATGATTCACTGATATCTTTTAAGAATAAGCGTGAAAGTCAGTGGACCGAGAGTATAGCGACAGGGAGCAATATTTTTACAAATAAAATTATTTCGCAATTGGGTTCACGGGCAAAAGGCCGCAGAATTCTTGAAAATGGGCAGACTTTTCAAATCCGAGAGGAAATGCAATCCTATAACGCTCTTTTTGATGGTGAAAAAGGCAATATAGCCCCTGAAAACACCCTTCATTGGAGTGAGGATGCTTGATATAAAAGAGGTTAGCATGGTCCGACCCCGCAATTCCCCGCAATTCGATATAGATGGTAGCACAACTGTAGCATATCAGGTCGTTTCACTGGATTGCAGGGGTCTCAGCCGCTTTGAAAAATTTTGGTTTGACAAGCATTATTATCACGAATAAGTTTACTGGAAACCCCTGCAACCAGTGAACTCATCGTTATAACGCTACAAAAACCTCAGACTCAATCTAAACACCAACCTTTGGCATATTCATAAAAATCTCAGCCTTCAAACATAACCTTCAAACATAACGCTTGACGTTAATAACGAATTGCGTTAATATATCCTCATGATAAAAACTTTCCGGGATAAAGAAACTGAAAAAATATTCAATAGACTTCTTTCCAGAAAATTACCTCAAAATATTCAGCATCTTGCACGCAGAAAATTGGTTATTTTGGATGCGGCTACCGAATTAAATTCTTTACGCGTTCCACCTGGTAACAGATTAGAAGCTTTAAAAGGAGACCGGAAAGGACAGCATAGCATCCGCATTAACGATCAGTGGCGAATTTGTTTCAAATGGAAAACCGGTGATGCATATGATGTTGAAATTACAGATTATCATTAGGAGGCAATAATGAAAAATAAAAAACTTCCTCCCATTCATCCTGGCGAAATTCTTATTGCGGAATTTCTGAAACCAATGGGACTCAGTCAATATCGACTTGCCAAAGACATAAGCGTACCACCAAGACGGATTAACGAAATTGTTCATGGGAAACGATCAATCTCAGCTGATACAGCCTTGCGTTTAGGGCGGTTTTTTGGAATATCGCCTCAATTTTGGTTAAATCTCCAAACCCGTTTTGATCTCGAAGTAACCGAAGATTTGCTGGCAGAGCGCCTTGAAAAAGAGGTCCAGGTACTCAGTTCAAATGCAGCTTAAACGATCGTTTCGGTTATAACCAATCAGTGGAGCTGACGGCGTGTAGTGTACGAGTTTATCGAAAAGTCCGTGCAGCCTCGGCACTCATCAGGGCCGCAGCTCACTTCCACGTTCGGCAAATTCTAATCCCATGGACACCAAAAGAATATGAGAAAATTTGCAAGGTAATGGGGTCGCATCTTAATTATTAATTATTTTCTTTCGTATTCTGTTAATCTGCCCTCTCAGGCTGTTATCATTCTGAATTGTTTTTATGATATAATTGTACC
>JAGGYV010000260.1 GCA_021162325.1 Desulfobacteraceae bacterium
CTTGCCGATAAAGTGGCAAATTTAAGAATCTTTGAAGATGCCGACGGTAAAATGAATCGATCCCTGATCGATATATCCGGAGAGATATTGGTGGTCTCACAATTTACGCTCTACGGTGACTGTAAAAGAGGAAGACGGCCGTCATTTATTGAAGCGGCAAAGCCGGACAAAGCAGAAAAACTATATGATTATTTTACCGAACAACTAAAAACAAAAGGCATCCCGGCACAGTCCGGAAAGTTCAGGGCAATGATGGATGTTGCGCTCGTCAATGACGGGCCGGTGACGCTCATTGTAGAAAGCTAAATTAAAGATGCGAAACCCTCAACATTTCCCGGATGAGGTGCTGAAATAGTTGCGGTCCTTTTTGGGGTTGAAATTTTTCCGGATTCAATTAATTATAAGTTTTAGAAAATAATTTACTATCACTTGTGGGTCCGGCGGATGAGACGCCCGACCCGCTCCATGTAAAAAAACAGGATACGTCGTTGATGGGAACCCCTCGCCGGGATGCGCCTGCCGGAAAAAGAAAATGGATGTTCACCCTTCAGTCCAAAGTGATATTGGTTTTTTTAGCCCTGACGCTTGCGCCCCTGCTGATTATCGGCTATTTTTCCTTTCATTCTTCCGAAAAACTCATCACCTGCATGGTCGTGCGCCAACTGGAAAACGTAGCCGAGGACAAGGCGGCGCTTCTTGAAGGCTGGCTGGGGGAACGCATGGCGGACGTGGCCATGGTGGCGGAAACGTCTCTGGTCCAATCCATGGACCCCGACCGAATTGGCCCGTATCTGGATCTGATCCGGGAAAAGTACGGTGTTTATAAAAAACTGGTCTTGGTTTCAGAAACCGGCGGGGTTATTGCCGCAAGTCCTGAAAAACCGAAAGATCTAAAATATAATCATTACGCTCCATACCGGGTGCGCAATAACCTGTTTGTTTCAGATATCACCTATGCCCATGATGAAAAGGAATCATCTTTTCTCATCGCGGCACCGGTTACGGGATCAGATGGCAGCCTCTGGGGAACGGTCTACGGCAAAGTGGGCACGGAAAAAATTATTTTATTTATCCTTAATGTCTCTTTAGGCGCCACCGGAGAATGCTATCTCGTGGACCGGGAGGGTCTGTTTCTGGCCCACAAGGACCCGCATCGGATTCTTTCTGAAAATATTTCACATTCAGACAGCTTTCGAAAAATTTTTGAAAAATCCAACTGCAAAAATGCGTATCTTGATTATCGGGGCATCGAAGTGCTGGGGGCCTCACTTCAAGTCGGCGGCACGGACTGGTATATTGTGGTGGAGCAAGACCGGGCTGAAGCCCTTGCTGCCGTTGACAAAGTCAAAGGCGTGATTTACCAGGCCCTGCTTTTATTCATCGTTTGCGCTTTTATCCTGACTTCAATGATCGCCTATCATATTGTTTCTCCCATCCGAAAGCTCAGTCAATATGCCGGACGGATAGCACATTCCCGGTTTGACGCATCCGTGAAAAAAAATAATCGCAATGATGAAATCGGCATGTTATTTAACGCCGTGGCGGACATGGCCGCCCGGCTTCAGGAACGTCATATTCACCTGGAAGAGAAAGTCGGGCAGCGAGAGGCGGAGCTCAAGGAAACCGATTTGATTCTTCAGAAAACCAGGCTCATGGCTGAGCGTGCTGAAAAGTTTGCAGCCATGGGGCAGATGGGCGCGGCCGTTGCCCACGAAATCCGGACTCCGCTGACTTCCATCAAACTGTTTCTGGAATCCGTTCAGTCGGAGATCGATATCTCTGTAGAATTCGAAGAGGATTTTAATATTGCCATGAACCAAATCGGCCGCATCGAAGCCACCATCAACCGGTTTTTGGATTTCGCCAAACCCCAGGACTTGATTTTTTCAGAAATCGAATTGAAAAGCTTCATCGCCGATCTGCTGATCATGGTTCGGCCCCAGATCAATCGCCAGGAATGTATTTTGACTGTTTCCCTTGCTGATGATATGCCTGTCATCACCGGAGACCGGCGGTTGCTGGCCGAGGCCCTGATTAATTTGCTGGTTAACGCCCTGGATGCCATGCCGGCCCGCAGTTCCCTTGCCGTGTCCGCAGTCCTGGACATTTTCACCGCAAAGGGACGGGATATCCCTTGTGTGCGGATTGATATCACTGATACCGGCCACGGCATCTCCGACAGCCGGATGGGGAAAATTTTTGAGCCGTTTTTCACCACCAAAGCTTCCGGAACCGGGCTAGGCCTGTCTCTGGTGCTCACCACCATCCGTAATCACGGGGGTGTGATCCGGGTGAAAAGCAAAACTGGAGAGGGTACGGTGTTTTCCCTTTTTCTTCCTGTAACTTCGGATACGCCCCTGGATGAATTAACCGGATGAATTTACCGAATGAATTAATTGGATGAATCAATTGGATGAATTTAATGGATGAATTTAATGGAAAAAATATTATTAATTGATGATGATGAAGGACTGCTTCATTTTTTAAGCCGGTTTTTTCTGCGCAAGGGCTTTGACGTCACCACGTTCACTGACGCACGGATTGCCATTGATGCCATTTCCCGGCAAAATTTCGATCTGGTGATGCTGGACTACAAAATGCCTGAACTCAACGGTTTGGACGCCCTTGAAGAGATCAAGAAGATTGATACTAAAACGCCTGTGATTTTAATGACCGCTTACGGCACCACTGATCTGGCTATCGAGGCCATGAAACAAGGGGCCTATGATTATCTGGTTAAGCCATTTGAACAAATGGATTTAACCCGCATTGTGGGTGAAGCCCTTGCAGTAAACCGTCAGGTGAAGGATGTCGTAGGATTTCCAGTTGCCGATCCGTCTCCGCCGTCTTTTTCAAAAACAAAAAGCGCGCTGAAAATCATCGGGAACAGTCGTAAAATGCAGGAAATTTATAAACTTATCGGTCAGATCGCTGAAAAAAACGTGGCTGTTTTCATTACCGGCGAAAGCGGTACGGGTAAAGAACTGGTTGCACGGGCCATTTATCATCACAGCGGGCGAAAGGAAAAGCCGTTTATCGCTGTCAATTGCGCGGCCATTCCGGAATCGCTTTTTGAAAGCGAACTTTTTGGCCATGAACGCGGAGCGTTTACCGGCGCTGAACGAACCGTTATCGGCAAAATAGAACGCTGTGACCAGGGCACCCTGTTTCTGGATGAAATTGCAGAAATGTCGTTGCCCCTTCAAGCCAAGCTGCTGAGAACCATCCAGGAAAAAGAAATCGAGCGAGTCGGCGGGGACCGTATTATTCCCGTGGATGTCCGGATTATAGCTGCCACCAACAAGGAGATTGAAAAGGAAGTGGAAGGAGGCAGATTCCGGCAGGACCTTTACTGGCGGCTTCAAGTCATTTCTCTTCACATTCCACCCCTGCGGGAACGAATTGAAGACCTTCCCGCTTTGGTGGAGTATTTTCTGGCACGGTTCTGTTCGGAATACAACCGGGCCCAGTGTTTTATCAAGGACAGTGCGTTAAAAAAACTGTCCGCCTATTCTTGGCCGGGCAATGTACGCGAACTTGAAAATTGTGTTCGCAGGGCCGTGCTGTTGTCTGCGGGAAATGTCATCGCGGAAAAAGACCTGATGCTTCCTGAAGCGGAAGAAAAAAAACGGCTTCAGGGATTCAGCCGCGAGCAGCTGGTGGACCGGTTACGGGAAAAACTGGAAAACATTATACCGGACATTCTTCGCTTGTCTGATCAGGATATTCATGCCAATATCATCGAAATGGTGGAGGAAACCCTTATCCGAGCCGCCCTCCGCGAATGCGGAGACAATCAGGTACAGGCCGCCAAAATGCTTGGTATCAGCCGAAACACCCTGCGCCATCGCTTGAAAAGACAGCAGAAACATCAGGCGGATGAGAAATCTCAGGGTTAAACCGCTCTTCAGAAGAGAATCCGTTCATTTGCTTCAAATTCTGTTCAAATTTTGAAATTCTGTTCAAATTTTATACAGTTCTATAAAAACCCTTTAAATCCATACTTTAAAAAAAATTAACCGAATTAAGACAAACTCGTAAAAAGTCGGATTTCGGTGGCAAAGAAAAAAGCTCCACCAAATCTTAAAATTGGCAAGGCGCGTAAATCCTGAGTAATGATTTGTACTTAGCGTACCATGAAGCAGCGAAGGATGCAGCGCAACAAAGAATTTGGACTTTTTACGAAGCCATCAATTAAGCCTTCTGAAAAAAAACAATGTGGTTCTTTTTTTTACGGATCGCATGTTCTATGCCGGACTTCCTCTCTGCTGAGGGTCAAGCTATTTTAAGTGATATCAATATCTTAAAAATTTTTGTCAATTTTGGATTTTCTGGTACGGCCCTTGCATTCCTTTAAATTAGACTTAGAGGTCGGTTTTTCCGTTTATTAAATGGATTAAAAATAGGAGGTTCTATCATGCAGATGAATCTGAGACACGAAGTGGCAGGGGCCGAAACATCCAAACCGTTTCAGCCGCGAACGGTGAAAATGGATCATGAGGGTGTTTTAATTTCCGAAAGAATGGCTGAAATTATGTCGATGTGCGATCGAAACAATCCCATTTACGAACAGATTTCCAGTTACAGCGTAGCTCTGTATACTCTGGGATTTTTTGACTGCCCGGACTTCATGTCGTTTCAGGATGTATCCGATGATGAAGCCGCTGGAATTTTGAATGCGAATTTTTCGGAAATAGATTTTGATGAAATTCCAAAAAATTATCATATTGCCGAGTCAAAGGAAAGGTATCTTCTGGTGATCGGCGATCCGCTGTTTCCAAAGCACTTCGCGGTGGTATCGGACCGACGCAGCAGTCGACCGTATTTTTCCAAGCTGCCATTTTTCGGCACCGGCTATGACAGCATGGACGAACTGATTAAAGAATTTGCCGGTATCGACGGCGTGACTTTAGATGATTTTCATTTTTATCAGAAAGACTGGTACGGTCAGATTCCACCGTCATGTTTAGGAAAAATTTATATTGTAAAGGATTAATTAATTCATAACTTGAAAATTCGAAGGAGGCGAATGCATGTCAGTTATTAAGAGCGTCATTGACAAGGTCAAACAAGTGGATCCCGGTCAGAAAGAATTTCATCAGGCCGTGATCGAGGTGATGGAAACCCTGGAGCCGACTGCAGAACGGCATCCGGAATTCGTAAAAGCCGGCATTTATGAAAGAATCGTAGAGCCGGAGCGCACCGTCATGTTCCGGGTGCCGTGGGTGGATAGCAAGGGCGAGGTCATGGTCAACAGGGGCTTTCGAGTCCAGTTCAACAATGCCATCGGGCCATTTAAAGGCGGTCTTCGGTTTCATCCGTCGGTAAATTTATCCATCATCAAATTTTTGGGGTTTGAACAGATTTTCAAAAATTCCCTGACTTCGCTGCCCATGGGCGGTGGTAAAGGGGGGGCGGATTTTGACCCCAAAGGCAAGTCCGATGGTGAAATTATGAACTTTTGTCAGTCGTTCATGCGGGAACTTTACCGTCACATCGGCCCGGAAACAGACGTTCCAGCCGGGGACATTGGCGTGGGAGGCCGGGAGATCGGCTATATGTTCGGTTATTACAAAAAAATCAGAAATGAACACACCGGCGTTCTGACCGGAAAAAGCCTGGAGTACGGCGGCAGCTTAATTCGTCCCGAAGCCACAGGCTATGGCACGGTCTATTTTGCCGCTGAAATGCTGGCCACCCGGGGACTTGATTTTAAAAACAAACTCGTGGCAGTGAGCGGTGCCGGCAATGTGGCCCAGTATGCAATTGAAAAAGTTAACGAGATGGGCGGCCGTGTTATTTCCGTATGTGATTCCAGCGCGACTATTATTGATGAACAAGGGATTGACAACGACAAGTGTTGCTATTTGATGGAACTTAAAAATGTTCGCCGGGGCCGGGTGAATGAATATGCAGATAAATATGAATCCGTCTGCGTTGAAGGAAAAAATGTCTGGGACGTGATACGGGAACAGGGAATCAAGTTGGATATCGCCCTTCCTTGCGCCACCCAGAACGAGATAGATGGAGAAAATGCTGCAGCCCTGGTTAAAAACGGCTGTATGTGCGTGGCCGAAGGCGCCAATATGCCGTCTACTCCCGATGCAGTGAAAATTTTTCAGGAAAACAACGTTCTTTATGGACCGGGAAAGGCTGCCAACGCAGGTGGTGTTGCCACTTCCGGCCTGGAAATGAGCCAGAACAGCTTAAAACTCTCATGGACCCGGGAAGAAGTGGATAACCGTCTTCTGATCATTATGAAAAACATTCATAAATCCTGTATGGACGCGTCGGAAGCCTACGGCAAAAAAGGCGATTACGTTATGGGCGCCAATATCGCCGGATTCACCAAGATCGCCAAGGCCATGCTGGCGTACGGGGTTGTGTAACAGATAGGAGAATGGGATTGATCCCGTTTTACTCCAAAGGGGGGTACAGTTTCAGATTTCAGTGTTCAGTATAAATTTTTACTGGCGGCTGAAATCCGAAACCGGCCCCCTTGTTTATTCGAGCAGGGAGAGCATATGTGTCGTTTGTTTGCGGTAACCAGTGAAACCCCATTGTCCCCTATGATTGCCCTTGAAGCGCTGGATGTTATGAGAGAAGGCCATGACGGCTCAGGCGTCGGCCTTTTTCTGCGCGACCTTGGCGGTCCTTTTGAAGAAATCAAAGATGCCCCGATCTTATCGGGTATTTTTACTGCAGAAGGTTTGAAGCGGTTAGATATTTTCATGATGGACATCGGATTCATGACAAAATACAAACTATCTGTCAAAGTACCGAAAACAATCCCTGCCGGCATTCCAAAAAGAGAGGTTTATCTGGTTCGTGCGTATGAATACCCGGAGGAATGGGAAGAAATGTCATGGGCTGAAAAAACGACACGACTAATGATGATTCGTCTGAAACTCCGGGAAATGGGCGAAGAAAAAAAAGAAATGATCGTCTTTTCTTTCTGGCCGGATGTGATCATGATCAAGGAAATCGGTGACCCGCTGTCAGTCGGACGATACCTTCAACTTGACCGCAATGAACTTCAGGCCCGGGTCATTATGGCCCAGGGGAGACAAAACACCAATTATGACATTAATCTATATGCCTGCCATCCCTTTTTTGTTCAGGGTTACGCAACAATGACCAACGGTGAAAACACCGCATTTACCCCCATCAAAGAATTTCTGTCCACCCGCGGATTTCCCGGTTATACTGGATTCCAGTCGGACTCCATTGTTTTTACGCATATTCTTCATTATGTGATCTCCAAACTCGGATTAGGAATTGACGCATACAAGCATATTATCACCCCGCTTCAGGGGCCAGACATTGAAAAACATCCTGACAGCAGTTTCTTAAAACACCTGAAGAACACCTGCCGACGACTCATCATCGACGGACCGAACTGCGTCATCGGTTGTCTGCCCGACCACTCCCTTTTTATGGTCCAGGACCGCAAAAAATTAAGGCCGGGTGTTGTCGGCGGACGGCCCGGCATGTACGCGTTTTCTTCTGAAATCTGCGGCCTGGATGCTGCGATTCCGGACCGTGACCAATCCATGGATTTCCAGCCCATGTATCTGGACACCGCCATTGTCGGCCCGGATCGGAAAGAAATATCGATTTGCCGTCAGACTGATCCGTTACATCTTTCCAATTAAATTTTTTGGTTATATAGTTCGATTAAGTTAGGTTCAAGTTTATTAACTTATAGTTCATCGCACTTGGAATGATACCTTCTTTTATATTAATAGGGCGTAAAGAGTATCAATTCATATGCTACGAGCTATAAGCGAAATAGATAATATTATAAGACGAAAGAAGTCTTCTCATTGTCCGGGATTTGTATTTGAATTAAAAACGCTGATGGGCTATGATCTCTTGTGAGTTAACATAGAAAAAGGAACATATCCCATGGCCTTACATTCCAATGTCAGCACGGGCTGGGAAAGCCTGGACATAATTATCGACCACCTGCGACGCGGGGACAATGTGGTCTGGCAAGTTGACGCCATCGATGACTATCAGCGGCGGGTGACCACGTTTGTTAACAGCGCCCTGGCTGACGGAGAACGGGTCGTTTATTTCCGATTCGCCCGCCATGTGGCATTGCTTGAAGAACGAAAGAACCTGACCATATACCGGCTCAATGTAGAAAAAGGATTTGAGTCCTTTTCCTCGCAGGTGCATAGCATCATCACGCAGGAAGGTAAAAACGTCTGCTATGTGTTTGATTCCCTGTCGGATCTGTTGCACGTGTGGGCCACGGACCTGATGATCGGCGATTTTTTTTCCATCACCTGTCCGTATCTCTACGAACTAAACACCATCGCCTATTTCGCTATTCTTCGGAATCGGCATTCCTTTAAGGCCATTGCACGGATCCGTGAAATCACCCAGGTGCTCATTGATGTATATAACTACAAGGGCCAGGTATGCATCCATCCGGTGAAAGTCCAGCACCGGTATTCACCCACCATGTTTTTCCCCCATATTAAGCAGAAAAGCAATCTTCAGCCGGTGATCAACAGCGTAGACGCAACGGAGCTGTTCACCCATCTTTCCAGTCATAAAACCGGCGTGGCCCAGCGGCACCTGGATTATTGGGACCGATTATTCATAGAGGCCCGTAATCTCTATGAATCCGAAGCCCGACCCGAGGAAAAACAGGACATGGTGGAACAGCTCAGCCGTCTGCTGCTGACCCGGAACAAAAAAATCCTGTCCCTGATCCGGGAACACATGACTCTGGATGATCTTCTAAAAATCAAGGAACGGCTTATCGGCTCCGGATTTATCGGCGGAAAATCCGTGGGCATGCTGCTGGCACGAAAAATTCTTTCTGATGACACGACCTTTGACTGGGCCGATGTTCTGGAACACCATGATTCCTTCTACATCGGTTCGGATGTGTTTTATTCCTACATCGTTCAGAACGGCTGGTGGAAACTGTTCATGGCCCACAAAACCCGGGAAGGATATTTCGATCAGGCTGCGGAGCTGCGGGAACGCATGCTGACCGGTGTATTCCCCGACGAAGTCACCGAACAGTTTCAACTGATGCTGGAACATTTCGGGCAGTCTCCCATTATCGTACGCTCCTCCAGTCTTCTGGAAGACGCGTTCGGCAGCGCATTTGCCGGAAAATATGAAAGCTGTTTCTGCGTTAATCAGGGTTCCCCGGAAAAACGATACGAAAAATTCGAGGAGGCAGTGCGTCATATATTTGCCAGTGCCATGAATGAGGATGCTCTGGCCTACCGCCTCCAGCGTGGTCTGGACCAGATGGACGAACGGATGGCCCTGCTGGTACAGCGGGTTTCCGGATCATATCATAAGGATTATTTTTTTCCGGAAATGGCAGGCGTGGGGCTTTCACACAATCCGTTTGTGTGGAAAAAAGGGATGGACCCGAAAGCGGGCATGCTCCGTCTGGTTTACGGACTGGGGACGCGGGCTGTGGACCGGGTTGGAAATGATTATCCGCGAATCATTGCTGTGGATGACCCCCTGGTCAAGCCCCTGGCCGGAATGAAGGACATTCGAAGATTTTCCCAGCATTCCGTTGACTTGTTAAATCTTGAGGAAAACCGTATCGAAAGCGCATCCTTTGAATCCCTGCTGGAAAAAAATGTCCCCGCCCGTATCGACCTGCTGACCATTCGGGATACGGAAGCCATCCAGGCCCTTCGGGATATGGGCCGGTCGGAAAAAGATCAGCGGATTCTGACCTTTGATCCGTTTCTGAGTTCAACATCCTTTATCGACGTAATGCGATCCATGCTCAGCCGATTGGAAAAAAAGTATCGGCATCCGGTGGATATTGAATTCACAGTGAACTTCAACCAGGCCAATGACATCCAGATCAATCTGCTCCAGTGCCGGCCTTTTCAGACAATCGGCATGGGCGGGAGACGTCCTTTGCCTGAATCCATCAGGGATCAGGATATTGTCATCCATATGAACGGTCACTTCATGGGGGGCAATATCGCCCAACCCATTTCTATGGTTATTTTGGTTGATTCAGAACCTTACACCCGCCTGTCTCTTTCGGAGAAATACAGCGTGGCCCACTTAATCGGCAAACTGAACCGGACCATCGCTGACCGGGAAAAAAATCCCACTCTGCTTTTGGGGCCAGGCCGATGGGGGACCCATACCCCGGCCATGGGTGTGTCCGTTAAATTTTCGGAAATCAATCACATTGCGGCCATGGCGGAAATCAGCTACCGGGACGGCAATCTGATTCCGGATCTGTCATTTGGCACGCATTTTTTTCATGATCTCATTGAAACGCGAATTTTCTATATGGCCATTTATTCGGAGCAGTCCGAAGTAATTTTCAACCGTCAGTGGTTTATTGATCAGCCCAACCTGCTGGAAGCTCTCAGCCCGGTGGACGGTCATCTGGCGCATGTGGTCAAAGTAGCGGACACCCGTGAGGCGGGACTGATCATTCATTCGGATGTAGCATCCCAGCAGGTGATGTGTTTTCTGTCTCAGGAAAAAGGAAAGGACTAAAGGAACACAAATGAGATCAACTTATTCCTTCAAAAGCACGGACCGGATTTTAATAACGTTCTCTGTTTTTATTTTATTCAGTCTATTTTTATGCCCGTCAACTTATGCATTGGGCCCCCTTCATAAAATAAATAATCTCATCTCTTCTCAGGATGCGCTTCTTTTAGCCTCTCCGGGTGGCGATATCGTCTTCAGCAAAAATACAGACAAAAAATTAATCCCTGCCTCCACCTTAAAGGTACTGACATCCCTTGTTGCCATACATTACTTAAATGAAAATTACCATTTTCCAACTGAATTCTATATTGACGTTGATTCCAACCTGATTATTAAAGGGTATGGCGACCCGCTGATGGTTTCAGAAGAAATCAGGAAGATCGCTTTAACGCTCAAACCAATGATTGGTTCAATCAATGATATTATTTTAGATGATACGTTTTTTAAAAAACCATTAACCATCCCCGGGACGGTAAAGGATTCGCTACAGCCCTATGATGCCCCCAACGGCGCTTTATGTGTAAACTTTAATACCGTAAATTTTAAAATCGAAAATAAAATAATTGTCAGCGCCGAGCCCCAGACCCCGATCGTTGATATCGCCCGGCAAAAAATCAAATCAGCCGGTTTAGCATCCGGCAGGATTCTGCTGACCAACAATGGCGATGAAATCACACGGTATGCAGGAGAAATTTTTTATTATTTTTTACAGGCACAGGGGATAGAAATCCGGGGGGGCATTAAACTCGGCAAGGTCAATAAGGATGAGAACAAACTCATTTACCGCCATATGTCTAAATTCGATTTGTCAGAAATTATCAGGCGACTGCTTGAATATTCCAATAATTTTATGGCCAATCAACTCCTGCTGGCAACCGGCGCAGAGGTATTCGGCCCCCCGGCCACCATGGGAAAAGGCGTCGAAGCAACAAAAAAATATCTGAACCAGCAGTTTAAATTAAAAGAAGCGTCTATTGTTGAAGGATCCGGAATATCAAGAAACAATCGATTAACAATGCGGAGTTTTCTTAAAATCCTCACTGAATTCAAGCCTTACCATGGCCTGATGCGACACAAAGACAATGAATATTATAAAACCGGCACATTAAACGGCATCAACACACGCGTAGGATATATTGTATCCCAAAAAGGCGAGTTATACCCATTTGTTGTTTTTATTAATACCCCAGGAAAAACCACCGCACCTGTAATGAAAACGTTAAAAAAACTGATTCAATAAATCTTCGGGTATTCCCCACTGGTGATAAAGGCATAGGCATTGTGGTTGTGAATGGACTCAAAATTTTCAACCGCCACTGAAAACCATGTGATATTTGAATCTGCCTTCAGTTCCACAGCAATATCTCTGACAATATCTTCAACAAATTTCGGATTATCATAGCCTTTTTCCGTAATATATTTCTCATCAGAGCGTTTTAATACGGAATAGACATCACAGGAGGCCGCTTTTTCAACCAGCTCGATCATATCCTCGATCCAGATAAATTTTTTAAACCGAATTCTTAAATTGACCATACCCCGCTGATTATGGGCACCCGCTCTGCTGATTTCCTTTGAACAGGGACAAACGGATGAAATCGGCACGATGACTTCTGAAATCAGATCTACCCGGCTGTCTGAATTAATCGAGCCGACCAGTCGACAGGTATAATCCATCAATCCCGGGGACTTCGTCACCGGCGCGTACTTTTCAATAAAATACGGAAACGTCACTTCAATATGGGCAGATGCCGCATTTAAGTGTTCTTTCATCTGGGTCAGAATTTCCGAAAATGTCTTGAGCGCAATATTGGGCCGGAAAAGATGAAGCATTTCAACAAACCGGCTCATGTGCGTCCCCTTGTACTCATGGGGAAGATCCACATACATATTAATGGATGCAACGGTATGCTGTTTGCCTCGGTTGCGGTCAAGTACGGTCACCGGATATTTTAAATCCTTGATACCGACTTTATTAATGGCAATATTTCTATAATCACGTTCGTTTTGTATGTCTTTTATCGTATTCATTATATTATATTTCACTCGACCGGGTAGCCGCCGGGGCTTCCGGTTCAATTTTTATAGTCATTGGTTTTGGGCCGTTTAAACTTATAGCAGATATTCAGGATGAACGTTTTTCATTGATCTGAATATATTTCCTCTTATTTTGTTATTCGACCGATACAACTGATTCAACAATTCTTTGATCTCTTTTCGTTTTGACGTTTCCGCAGACGGACAGGGGTTACTAAATTCAGGAAATTGTTTATTTCCGGCAAACCGTTTGATTCTGTCTTCTTCAACATAGGCCAATGGCCGTATAATAAAAATTTTGCCTTTAAAAACCGATTGCGCAGGTCGCATGGTTGAAATATTTCCTGAATAACAAATATTCAGAAAAAAGGTCTCAATGATATCATCCTTGTGATGACCAAAGGCGACCTTTTTACAATCAAGTTCATCCGCAATTTCAAATAGTCTTTTTCTGCGCAAACGGGCGCATAAAAAACAGGGATTTTCGAGATTCGTTACATTATGTGCGGCAATTCCATCATCTGTTTTCTCCACCCGTAAGTCAAAGCCCATGCGCTTGACAAATTCACAAAGCGCATCAGAAAATCCATTCGGAAAACCCGGATCAATATAAACAGGATAC
The DNA here is from genome assembly GCA_021162325.1 of Desulfobacteraceae bacterium. Lineage (GTDB taxonomy): Bacteria > Desulfobacterota > Desulfobacteria > Desulfobacterales > Desulfosalsimonadaceae > SURF-3. The sequence goes on from JAGGYV010000260.1 coordinate 13,172, forward strand.
AGTTCATATTTTATGGGAATTCGTGAAAGCCGTTCATTTAAAATCCATAACAATGCCAGGCTGTCTTTACCGCCGGACACCCCCACAAGAATCCTGTCGCCATGAGATATCATATCATAGTGATGGATCGCTTTTCCCACATCACGATTTATTGATTTAAACAAATATTGCGACATTTATTTGCGTATTTTATCAATCAATATTGACAAACTCGTAAAAATTCAGATTCTGACGGCAAAGTATAAAAGTTCAAATTCGAGGCGCGCAAATTCTGAGTGATGATTCGTACTTAGCGTACTTTGAAGAAACGAAGAATGCAGCGCAACAAAGAATTTGGACTTTTTACGAAGCCGTCAATATTATTCTGAATTTTTCTCTTCCTCTTTAATAAACACCTTGCCGGCAGATATTTCACGCAATGCGGTAACAACATTCTCATTATTTGATTTAACAAGACGCGGGCTTCCGTCTAAAAGCTGCCGAACGCGTTTTGTTGCCACATGCACTAGCATAAATCGAGTGGGTATTCGTTTTAAACAATCTTCAACGGTAACTCTGGCCATTTTTTTCTCCCAAATTCTGATTCCTGTTATAAAAAACAAACGATCCGACTAATATTAAAGGTAACGACTCAGGTTCGTTAGGCTGAAGGGCGTGTCTGAATAAATTATTTTTTAAAAAACAGCTTATTCCGCCTGCCCTATTTACCTTCAGCCGACAGCCTATCTACCTGCGCAGTTATTATTAAAGAATTTCAATCAATTCATAACTGCGTTTACCAACAGGCGCTATTATTATTATTTCATCACCGATCTGTTTTCCAATAATTGCCTGACCTAGCGGCGATGCCACTGAAATTCTTCCTTTTTTAATATCAGACTCATCCGGTCCGACAAGCTGATATTTTACTTCATCACCCGTATCAATATTTTCAAGTAAAACCGTGCATCCGAATCTTGCAAAATCCTTGTTTATTGTATCCGGATCAATCACATCCGCATTGCCCAGTTTATATTGGAGCTCCATGATGCGTCCTTCAATAAACGCCTGACGTTCCTTCGCCGCATCAAACTCCGCGTTTTCAGAGAGGTCACCGTGGGCTCTGGCCTCTTCTATCGCTTTAATATTTGCGGGTCTTTCCACCGCTTTCAAATTCGCCAGCTCTTTTTTTAGCCGCTCATAACCCTTTCGGGTGATGGGAACCTGTCTCAAAATTATTCTCCTACACCATCTTTAACGTAATTCACGATAATATCTCCGACTTCACTGGTTGTATAGCCCATTTTACCGGCCGCAACATCCTTTAAATCATCACGCAATGTCGTTTTTACCGCAGACTCAACACAAACGGCAGCATCAAACTCACCGATTGTTTCAAGTAATAATTGAACCGATGAAATTGCAGCAATGGGGTTAATGACTTGCAGACCCGTATATTTAGGCGCGGACCCGCCAATCGGTTCAAACATGGAGACGCCTTCCGGATTAATGTTACCACCGGCAGCAATTCCCATCCCTCCCTGAATCATCGCGCCAAGATCGGTGATAATATCACCAAATAAATTATCCGTTACAATCACATCAAACCATTCCGGATTTTTAACCATCCACATGCAGATGGCATCCACATGGGCATAATCCGTTTCAATATCCGGATATTCTTTGGCCACCTCGTAAAACGTTCTTTCCCAGAGATCAAAAGCAAACGTCAGCACATTGGTTTTTCCGCACAAAGTTAATTTTTTGCCTTTATTACGCTTTCTGCAGTATTCAAAGGCATACCGGATACATCGTTCCACACCTTTTCTGGTGTTAATGGAGTCCTGGATTGCGACTTCATCAGGGGTTCCCTTTTTCAGGCATCCGCCGGCACCGGCGTAAAGGCCTTCACTGTTTTCTCTGACAACCACGAAATCAATATCATCAGGCGTCTTATCCTTTAATGGCGTGGCGACGCCTTCATAAAGATTGACCGGTCTTAAGTTAATGTATTGATCCAGAGAAAATCTAAGGGCAAGCAAAATCCCCTTTTCCAGTATCCCGGGCTTGACATCCGGGTGGCCGATTGCGCCTAGAAGAATCGCATCTTTTTTTGAAAGTTCTTCAACAAGATTCTCCGGTAATATTTCACCGGTACTGATATAATGATCGCCACCGATATTAAACGTTGAAAAATTCAATTCAAAATCATATTTAGCGGCAGTTGCTTCAAGTACTTTTAAACCTTCATCAACAACTTCAGGGCCGGTACCATCTCCTGGAAGGACGGCAATATTATATTTTTTCGTCATTTTTAAACCTCTCCTCATAAAAAATTACCGCATACATAGAATGCGCTATGATAACAAAATTATTAATTTGATATTAAAAGACTGAAGCTGATCGTTGATTTTACCAGCGATATTAATTCTTCCCTTGGATCGTTCTTTAGAAAATACCACAGGAAATATTTGACATGACCGGAGACGATATGTTCCAAAACAATAAAATATAAAGTAATAGAAAATTTTGGTCAATAAAACGAATAAAAATAAATTTGTAACAAGCCGATGGATATCACTTTCATTTTAAATATCCTAAAATGGAAGTGCCGGCTTTTACTTTATCACCCTTGACAACATCCAGCGTTGTATCTGACGGCAAATAAACATCCACACGGGACCCGAAGCAGATCAATCCGAAACGTTGGCCGCAGACAACGTTTTCCTCCTCGCTAACATGACAGATAATCCGTCTTGCAATCAAACCGGCGATTTGGACAAAGCATAATCGCTGTTGTTTATCTGTTTCCATAATCAAGGCGTTATGTTCATTATCAGTTGAGGCTTCCTCTTTATTTGCAGAATAAAATTTTCCCGGATAATAGGCTATTTTTTTTATTGTGCCGGAAAACGGAATTCGATTTACATGAACATTAAAAATATTCATAAAAATACCGATTTTTAAACACGGACCATCAATAAATGGGTTCTCATCCACCACACCGGTAGAAACAACACGGCCATCTGCCGGGGAAATCACAGCGTCACTTTTATCCGGTGTCACCCGGTCGGGATCACGAAAAAAATTACAAATGAAAAAAGTAACCAGAATACCGATGAATGCCAGGGGTACCAGGCCTGCCAGGGCCAGCACAAACGTAACAAATGCCGATGCAAATATTATCGGCCAGCCGGCCTTTGCAATGGGGAACGCCGTCTGACTTTGAGGCTCTGCCCGAAAGAACTTATTCTTTGAATTCTTTGAATTATCAGTCAATTTATCCTCATCTCGTTTATCATTTTTAAAATTTTGTACTCAGGATAATCATAAATTACTAAATGAATATATGCATTGTGTCAATAAAAACAGTACTGTTAAGATATTATATCTTTAAATTTTTTTCTGCATCGGATTTTCGAATATAAAACGGTTCCATACGGCTTACGTCATCGGTATCATTCAATTTAAACTGCTGCATGGCAATATGGCCGACAGTCGATGCCCGGATGACATGCTGGGTAAAATTTGCAAAAACAGCCATCGGCCCCAGCGTAGTTTTGATTAACTCCTGATACCGCATTGAACCATCACCCACCAGAATGCACGGTTCATTGATATTTTCAATGGCTTTATCAGGACTGGCAACCCATGGCAGTTGTGTGCATTCAATTTTTTGATCATTAAAATAATTTTGATCTTTAAAATGATACCGAGCGGTATAGACCTCATTTCTTCTGGCATCCATCATCGGGCAAACCAGTTTTTCGGTTCCGAAAACCTGATATGCCAATACTTCAAGGGTCGAAACTCCGACAACCGGTTTACCAGTGGCCAATGCAAGTCCTTTAATTGCGCTTAAGCCAATGCGCAACCCGGTAAAACTTCCCGGTCCTATGGTTACGGCAAACCCGTCAAGATCCTTAACTGTTAAGTGACAAATATCAAGAATGGCATGGATCATTCCCATTAAAAATTTAGAATGCGTATCTTGATGATCAACAGTATATTCTGAAATTATGGATTTATCATCTATAACTGCCGCACTACAGGATTTCGTCGCAGTATCAACCGCAAGTATTTTCATAATTTTTCTTATTTACTTTTTTTGGCCTTAGTCGTTTTCTTGGTTTTAGAGGGTGCAGGCACTTGGATCTTATCGCCCAAAGCAATGGCAATCACCTCATCAATCGTTGAAACCGGCAAAAATTTAATTTTTCGCTTTACATTTTTTGGAATTTCAGACAGTTCATTGCGATTCTTTTCCGGAATAATAATTGTTTTAATACCAGCTCGAAGGGCACCCAATGATTTTTCTCTTAAACCGCCGATGGGCAGCACGCGGCCACGCAGAGTAATTTCCCCGGTCATGGCAACTTCCGTATCAACCGGCCGATGGGTAATCGCAGAAATAAGCGCTGTTGCCATGGAAATCCCGGCAGACGGCCCATCTTTGGGTATGGCGCCGGCAGGAACATGAATATGAATATCCATATTTTCAAAAAAATTTTTTTTAATACCAAAATCTTTACGATGGGCACGGGTATAAGTCACTGCTGCCCGGGCAGATTCCTGCATGACTTCTCCAATCTGACCGGTGATAATCAGCTCCCCCTTGCCTTCCAGTAGCGTGGCTTCAATGTAAAGAACTTCACCCCCGACAGATGTCCAGGCAAGTCCGGTGGATAAACCGACCTGGCTTTCCTCCTGATCCATTTCAGGAAGAAATTTTGCGGGACCCAGAAATTGATGAAGATTATTTTTCGTAACGGTAAACGGCCCTTTTTCTTTTTCCGCAATTCGGCGCGCCAGCTTTCGACAAATGGCCCCAAGCTCCCTTTCAAGATTCCGTAAACCGGACTCACAGGTATGCTCTTCGATAATCTGCTGCAATGCCCCGGAGCTGATGGATATATTTTTCTTCTTTAATCCATTCTCCTTAATCTGCCTGGGCAACAAAAAAGTTTCCGCAATGGTGGTTTTTTCTTCAAGCGTATAACCGGAAAGATGTATCACTTCCATTCGATCCAGTAACGCCGATGGAATGGTGTCAATTACATTGGCAGTCAAAATAAACATGACATTGGATAAATCATACGACAGATTTAAATAATGATCGCTAAAATTTGAATTCTGTTCCGGGTCAAGGGCTTCTAAAAGTGCCGACGACGGATCACCCCTGAAATCAGATCCGATTTTATCAATCTCATCCATCATAAAAACAGGATTACTGCTCCCGCATTGTTTCAACCCCTGCAATATCCGACCGGGCATGGCACCGATATAGGTTCTACGATGACCTCTTACCTCCGCTTCATCCCTGATCCCGCCCAAAGAAACCCTGAAGAACTTTCGGTTCATTGCTTTAGCAATCGCCTGGCCAAGAGACGTTTTTCCAACCCCCGGAGGACCGGCAAAGCAGAGTATTTGCCCTTTTTTATTGGGGTTCAGAATTCGGACACTCAGGTATTCAAGGATTCGGTCCTTGATCTTTTCAAGTCCGTAATGATGTTTATCAAGGGTTTTCTTGGCCCCGGCAATATCAATTTTATCTTTCGTCAACTTACCCCACGGTAATTCCAGAATCCAATCCAGATAAGTTCGGATCACAGACGCTTCGGATGAATCCGGATGCATCTGCTCTAAACGGTGCAGTTGTTTATCAGCTTCCTTGCCTGCTTCGTTCGGGAGCTTGGCTTTTTTGATGAGTTTTTTATATTCACCGATTTCTTCTACTTTATCATCAAATTCACCCAACTCCTTATTGATCGCCCGAACCTGCTCCCGCAAAAAATAATCCCGCTGACTTTTTGAAATCTCATCCCTCACATTGGATTGAATCTTTGCCTGCATCATTGAAAGTTCGACCTCCCGGGTCAGGTAATCATTGACTTTGTTCAGGCGTTGAACCGGGTCCGATATTTCAAGCAGTTCCTGGGCCTCCTCGATTTTTAATTTTAAATTTGAAGATACCAGATCCGCCAGTTTCCCCGGATGTTCGATTTCATCTAAGAGAATACCGATTTCACTTGAATATTCACCGCGAATTGTCAGAATCTTTTCGCAATTTTCCCGAATATTGCGCATCAGCGCCTGATGTTCCAATTCGAGTTTTTCAAAGGGAACATCCTTTAACGCTTCAACCTTGACATTATAAAAAGATTTCTTTGCCGTATATCGTTTGATGCGTCCTTTTTCCAGTCCCTGGACAAGGACTTTAAAATGACCGTCCGGGAGTTTTAAAATCCGTAAGATTCGACATATCGTCCCTACCCGATAAATATCCTCAGGTTTTGGATCTTCAATGGAAGGATCTTTTTGGGTGGAAAGTAATATCAGGCGGTCCCCTCCCATGGATTTATCAACCGCTCTTACTGATCTTTCACGACCGATAAATAAGGGAAGCACCATGTCGGTAAAAATCACAACATCCCTTACCGGAAGTAAAGGCATAATTTCCGGAATATCAATTTTACCGTCGGTATCTTCCAAAAGGCTTACAAGATCGTCTTTATCCGTTTCTGCCATATTCGTACACCTGTCTGTTGAATTATATTCATAATGGTAAATGAATGCATCTCTAAAGATTTTAAACCTTAGAACTCACTCAAAAACAACTTCACATGTTGGGCGATAATTGTTTCGTGTACCCTTACTAAAAAACAAATAAGTCGTTTGTAAAGTTAAAAACTTTTATCTATTATTTTTATCCATTAAGATCAATGAAATTTCAATCCCCCGACTTAAGCATTGATTTTCAAAAATCCATTAAATATATTAAAAAATTAACATATTTACCGGTAACTGCATTAAAATTCATATCAAAGGAGCCATATGCCAATAATGCCAATTCTGATCATAACATTTATTATGGGCGCATGCATCGGCAGCTTTTTAAATGTCTGCATCTGCCGCATACCTGAATCCAGGTCTATTGTCACCCCCGCCTCTGCCTGCACCAAATGCAACACCCCTATAAAATTCTATGACAATATCCCCATTGTCAGCTTTCTTTTACTTTTCGGCAAATGCCGGACTTGTTCGGAACCGATTTCTGTCCGATACCCGCTCGTTGAATTTCTGACCGGCTTACTGGCACTTGCCAGTGTGATTAAATTCGACATTTCCATTGATTTTTTCATTTATTTTGTCTTTATCTGCGCCCTTGTTGTCATTACATTTATTGATCTTGACCATCAAATCATTCCGGATATTATTTCTCTTCCCGGCATCCCTATCGGTCTGTTGTCGTCCATTTTTTTAGCATCAATATGCTTCAAGGATGCCCTGATCGGTGCGTTGATTGGCGGCGGCAGTCTTTTTTTGATTGCCTGGGGGTATCAATTAATCACCGGGAAAGATGGAATGGGCGGCGGCGACATTAAACTTCTTGCCATGATCGGCGCATTTATCGGCTGGAAGGGTGTTTTTTTTACAATTTTTGTCGCCTCTGCGTCCGGTTCACTCATCGGCGCTGTTCTGATGCTATTTACTCAAAAAAACCTTAAATTTGCCGTTCCTTTTGGTCCGTTTCTTTCCCTTGGCACGATCACATATATATTTTTTGGCCCGGAGCTGATATTCTGGTATTATCACATTGCCTTTAGGTAGAAAGCTCAAAAAAAGAAAAAGGCAACATCATAGGAGATGTTGCCTTTTATGCTTTTAATTAATATCGCTTAACCGCAGGAACCGTCAGTGCTGCAACTGGAACAGCCACCGCCCATCTGAAGATTGGAGCTGATTTGAAAACCAACGCCCTTGAAATCAACCGTCACCGGCTGTGTCTGCGCAAGCAAATCCTTGTTAGCAACAAATTTAAATCCATTAAATTCAAACGTCTCATCCATATCATTTGGTTCATCCAGAACCAGTGCCAAAGAGGGGCCACCTCAGCCACTCTGGTTCAGGAAAAGCCGTATGGACTTTACCTCTTTATCCTTAAAAAACTCCGCAATCTGCTGTTGCGCCATTTCTGTAACATTAAACATGAAAACCTCCAGTGTATTTAAAATGAAAAAATAGTGTTCTTAAAAAAATAAATTTTAATGAAACTAATCATCACCCCAAAAGTTGTCAATAATATTTTTTTTTAAAAAATTGTAATATCCTAAAAAGATATAAGAAATTCTTTATAAATTTCAAGGGCTGCTGTAGAAAAAAGCACAAAAAAAACTTTAACGTTTGAGGTATGTTGATTTAAAAAATCAGCAGTTGTTGATACCGCGATTTCACATGCTTTATCTAAAGGATAACCATAAACCCCGCAGCTGACAGCAGGAAACGCAATAGACGATAAATTGTTTTCAACGGCAAGCGTTAAGCTCTTCCGGTAACAATTGGCCAGTAAAATTTTGTCTTCTGGTCGTCCGTGGTATACCGGCCCAACAGTGTGAATAACATATCCTGCCGGCAGATTATATCCCTTGGTTATTTTCGCTTCACCTGTCCGGCATCCGTTAAGCTTCCTGCACGCTTCAAGCAACAAGGGGCCGGCCGCCCGATGTATGGCCCCGTCAACACCCCCGCCACCCAATAAGGACGTATTGGCTGCATTAACAATCGCATCCACATTCAATCGGGTAATATCGCCAACAATGACTTCCATCGCTCTTTTTTTATCAATTTCCATAACCGTTCCCCATTTTTTATCTTATAGGTTTTCAATATTATAATCACTCCTCAAAAAAGTCACTTCAAACGCTTTACAGGGTCTGAATTTCTGGAGCCGGTTGGAAAAAGTAAACTGATCATTCATTTCATAGTGCTGAAAAATATCGAGGCCCCGGTCCAACAGGATTTTCCAGCCGTGATCGGTGACAATGTGACGGGCATGGATTTTACCGAATTCCACAAACTCATAGGTAAAATCGATTCCGATCGTTGAACTGGATTCTTTAATTTTTTCGAAAAATTCCTGTTGCTGAATATTTTTGAAGGCCTCTTCTGTTGTAATCAAGTGAACAGCGATTTCATCTTCGTCTTGTTTGTTTTTTACAATGGTCTCCAGAAGCTCCATCAGGTTTCTGATCTGGTAAAATATCCGGATATAGGGGTCGGTTATCGTTATATTGCCAGCCCCTTTCAGGTATGGACCAAGGATGGTATCAAATGAAATGCCTCGCTGGTTTTCCTGGAAAATCAGGTGCTGTTCTTTTAATCCCGCTTCTTCTTGTGGGATAGTATCATCAGCTGTGGCTTTTGGGGTTTCATCTTGCGCTCCAGATTCTGTCTCCGCCTTTTCATCATCACTTGACTTAAAATACTGAGGATACTGTGTCTCCTCCAGTGCTTTGACCGAATACAATTTCCCGGATTTGTCTTTGTATGCGAATTTAACATCAGCATAGGTAGTGTCTATGCGCATCAATTGATCTTTGACACGTTTTCGGCCTTCAATAGCGAATTTTAAAATTTCTTCAATTTCATTGACAGACGCATCGCCCTGGGGAAATAAGATTTTCATCAAACCGGAAAAACTTTTGTTGATGCCATCCCGGTCGCGTGATGAAATGTCGCTTGAGAGCTCAAAATGATCCTGATATCGGTCAGCATAATCATAATTTCGCATGGACCGCAAAATCTCAGCCAGATAGTCCACAACAAACCCGTATCCATCTGAAAACATTTCACCCCGGATGATATCCACCTCCCATCCAGGGACATAAAAATGGATACGATCCAGGAATGCGGAATCATAATATTGTTCAGGCAGTTCATCAAACAGGTCACTGTGCTTGAGCATATACGGCAGTGTATGTCTGGTGTTTCCCACAAAAACCATAGATGCTTCAGCCCCCAGCGTTTCAATCCCACGGGAAAAAGACTTATTGGCCATGTAATTTTTCAGAATATCAACCAGTGCCTGGTTTAATTTTTTTTTCTTTCCCGCAAACTCATCAAACGCCACCGTATCCCAGTACCCGACCAGCCCAATTTTTCCGGTTGTATTGTTTACAAAGAGTTTCGGTACAGTGACTTCCCCCCCTGAAATGAGTATGCCATGGGGTGAAAACTCGGAATAAATGTGGGATTTTCCAGTTCCCTTGGGTCCAAGTTCAATCAGGTTGTAATTGCGTTCACAAAAAGGGATCAGCCTTGCCAGCTGGGTCAGTTTGCTTCTTTTACCGAACATCTCCGGGTTAAAGCCGATACTCTGAAGCAGCAGATCAATCCATTCCTCGGTGGTATATTTGCTTCTGGCTTCAATGTATCTGTCGAAATCAAAATGTGATATCTGGATCGGTTTGAGCGAGGTGAGAATCCACGGGCTGCTGTTTTTATCTTCGGTATGATAATATTCCAGATCCGCAATACTCCAGAC
>JAGGYV010000062.1 GCA_021162325.1 Desulfobacteraceae bacterium
ACATAGGGTTTATCCGGGAATGCCATCTGGCACAGGGTGGTTTTGCCTGATTGGCGGGGACCGGTGACGACAACTACAGGGTAATAACCGGAAAGTTCATGTAACTTTTTTTCCAGGGTGCGAGAGATCATATGAATTACTATTTTATGCATAAATTGTCAATCGAAATTACAAAATATGAATTTTGTATGGAAAGTGAACAAATTCCAGAGTCATATAGTAATATTTTTTTTGAGCATCCGCTTCCATGGGGCATGCTGATGGATAGAATCATGCAAAAAATCGAGAGCCAAAAATGACAAACTCGTAAAAAGTCAGATTTCGATGGCAAAGCAAAAATTTTTACCAAGCTAATAAAATTGGCAAGGCGCACAAATTCTGAGGAATGAGGTGTACTTGCTACTCCGCAGTGACGAAGAATGCAGTGCAACACAGAATTTGGACATTTTGCGAAGCCATCAGGAATAAAAAAAAGGCGCTGAAAAACAGCGCCCTTAAATAATCATAAAATTGTAATTATAAATAACTTATATCGCTGTTTCCGGGTGAAAGACGTTCACTTCTTTTAGGTCGTCGCCCAGATATTCCCGTTCATTGGGCCCGAGAATGCCAAGGGAGAGACAGATCATTGTCCACAGATGAACAACCGGATAGTTACCGCCATAATGTTCGCTCAGTTTATGAATCTGATCATGGCAGTTATGACACCCTGCTATACAGTAATCGGCTCCTGTTGCCTTAATCTGCTCATCTTTTAAGCGGCCAAATTCCAGACGCTGCTCATTAAAACCTGACTGGAGAAAACCGCCGCCGCCGCCGCAACAGTAGTTGTTTGACCGGTTGGGCGTCATATCGATAAAGTTTTCTTCACCTACGATTGATTTTACGATATAACGAAGATCTTCAGCCACTTCATCTCCATAACTCTTGCGAATAATCTGGCAGGGATCTTGTGCTGTAAATTTAATTTTTAAATCTTTGTTCCAGTCTGAATTTACCTTAAGTTTACCCTCACGTATCCATTTGGCATAATATTGATAGATGGATACAATTTTAAGATCATGTTTAATATTGAATTTTTTCAGTCCGGCCCGGACTGCATAAGTAGCGTGCCCTCATTCAGTATTAAGATAAATTTTGCATCCAAGGTCTTCGGCATGATTGACACTTGTTTTGATAATATGTTTCCAGGCATCATCATCGGCAAGAAACATGCAATAATTCTCTCCCCCCCATCCCTTGGACCCGTATGTCCAGTTCGCGCCGGCTAAATGGAGAATTTTCCAGAGTGGCACCATCTCGTCCGGTTCGGTGACCGGCTCCCTGGAATTCTGGTTTAAAAAGAATTCTGCTCCCTGTTTATCAACCGGCGCTTCCATATCGGCAAATTCAGGCTGTGCCTCCTTATATTCCTCAAGAACATCTTCAACCACAAATGTAAAATCTTCAGGAGTTGCGCCCATTGCGCTACAGGAATCGTTTCTCAAGGCCATGTCACAAGAACCGATAATTCCTTTAGGCCGTTTTTCTCTGGGCCAGCTTGCTCTGACATTATGAACAAGCTGGGGGATATCTATTTTCATCGGACAAACGTAAATGCAGCGCTGACACAGGGTACACATCCACACCCACGGGGTGCTCATGATTTCTTCATCCATTCCCAGGGCTGCCATGCGAAGAAATTTCCGCGGATCCATACCTTCAAGACCGGTTGCCGGGCAGCCGGAAGAGCATGCGCCGCAGGTCAGGCAAAGATTCAGGTTTCCGCCTTCCGGCAGAATTTCCTTTACCTTATCTATAAATATACTTTTTCGCTTTCCACCAAGCTTGATAGCAGGTTCAGCCATATGAAATTATCCTCCCTTTTTATTCCAAAAAATTTGCTACATAATTTTCTAAATCGTACCAAAAAAATTGGGATTTTAATCATTGTCAGAATAATGATCAATCTTTTTTTTGACTGATTCTTCTTTCCATGTCAATAACAATTCTTGCAAAATCACTGGCCATATTCGATGCAAGCGTTGAAAATTCCAGACAATCCTTTTTAATTCCGATCTGTTCCAGTTTCCGATATGCGTCATTAATTCGCCATTGTGCATACGTGTTGCCGGATTCGGATTGACAGTTGCCAGGATGGCATGCCAGCACCAGAACGCCGTCCGCACCTTCAACCAGGGCGTCAAGAATATAATGAATATCAATTTTTCCGGCACACGGCATTTTGATCAGTTGAAGGCCGGCCGGTAGATCATAATTAAATGCTTTGGCCGCCATTGCTGCTTCATAAGCGGAATTCTGGCAGCAGAATGCCAGTATTCTCGGCGTATTCGCAGCCTCACCCGCTACGGCATCTTTAATCCGGCCGACTATTTCGGTATCGGTAAAATCAACGAGCTGGATAGCATCCATGGGGCATTCACTGGCGCATATGCCGCATCCCTGGCAGGCAACCGGGGAAATGATCGCTTTGTCGTCCCAGGAAATAGCGCCATGAGGGCAGCACCGGTAGCAGGTCAGGCAAATAGTGCATTTTTCCCGGTCAACCACGGCTTTTGCGGAAACCGTTCGGGTTCCCTCACCAATGAGCTGTTTGACGCGCAGTACCATGTTGTCAATGTCGGTGCAGGATTTGGATAAGCTTTGGACATCCCGGCTTCCGCCGACAACAAAAATTCCTTCACGGTTGGAGTTAACCGGCAGCCGGTGGACGTTTTCCTTTTGCAGAAAACCCATGGGGCCTAAATCGATCCCCAGGGTTTCGGAAAGGGAAACGTTGGCATTGTCTGCAATGAGGTTTTCTTCGTAAACAATTATATCCGGATTGAGTTCAACATCATTTCGAAGTACCGGATCATGAAAAGTGACGAGGAGCGCTTCATTCTCCTGTTTAATCATCGGTGCCTGCTGCAGCTTGAAATAAATGGCACCATTGTCCCGGCACTGTTTATAAAGCCTTTCCAGTCCGTTGTCAGCAACTTTAAGGTCATTTACATAAACGTATGCAGTGCATCCGTCGATTCGGACAATTTCGGATACACTGTTTAAAATCCGTTTCATCAGAAAGGGGGTTCCCGGATGAGCAAATCCCAATAAAAAGGCAACAGTTTTTTCACCGGTTTGAATTTCCTTTATCGCCTCCGGGGATCGCAGAAGGGTTTCGAATTCGGAAAGCGACACAACATTGGACGCCGGGGAAAGGTTGTATGTCTGGTTTAAGGGGGTTGCGGAAATATCCGTGGCAACCACCACGGCGCCGACTTTTTTTTCTACCAGCGTGTCCGCAGATAAAAATTTTAACGTGAAATCACCCGGTGCGCCCGTGGCTTCTACTAAAGTGGACTGAGGTAGAATCTCAATGCCGGTATTGTTTTCAACTTCTTTTTCAAGGCCTTTTAATCGGTTATTTTCCGTTAATGACGCCCCCGGAAAGGCGGGTTGAGCGTTCACCGCCGCCTGCTGCGGTGCCAGGAAAACATTATACCCGTTTGCTGAAATTTGGGAGGCTGCCTTGAGACCAATATAGCCGCCGCCAATGACAGCAATATTTTTTGTCAGGTCTATTTTTTTTATATCCGTTTGTCGAATTGTGTTTGTATTCATTTGATCACCCCCAGATATTTCAGGACACCGTTAGCGGCCTGACCGGCGTGCGCCATTGAATCGGCAATACTTTTCGGTCCCTGTGCGGTGCCGGCAATAAAGATACCGTCAGACGCCGTTGACGTTTGGTTTAGATCATCAGCATGTTTAAAAAAACCGTCTTCATCAAGAGCGATATTCATTTGCGTGG
>JAGGYV010000009.1 GCA_021162325.1 Desulfobacteraceae bacterium
ACCCAGGATAAAACAGGTAGCCCAGGATATTATCACTCATTTTGAACTGCGACAGGAAGTGTTTGAAGGCAAGGTCATGATTGTTGCCATGTCCCGACGAATTGCTGCGGCTTTGTATAAAGAAATTATAAACATCAGACCCGAATGGCACAGTGATGATTTAAAACAAGGGGTGATTAAAGTAGTGATGACATCCGCATCTTCTGACGGTCCGGATATCGCCAAACATTATACCACTAAAGACCAGCGCCGGGCATTGGCAGACAGAATGAAAGACCCGGAAGATGAACTTAAAATAGTGATTGTCCGGGATATGTGGCTGACCGGCTTTGATGTGCCGTCTTTGCATACGATGTATATTGATAAACCCATGAAAGGCCATAACCTGATGCAGGCCATTGCCCGTGTAAACCGGGTGTATAAGGATAAGCCGGGCGGTCTGGTGGTGGATTATCTGGGGATTGCGTCAGATCTGAAAAAAGCCCTGTCATTTTATTCGGACAGTGGCGGTAAAGGCGACCCGGCCATTGCCCAGGAAAAAGCCGTGGAAATGATGCTGGAGAAACTGGAAGTGGTTTCCCAGCTGTTTCACCTGCCCGCGCCTCCACCCGGTCAATTTTGTGTATATATGATAGAGTGCGATAACAAAACTCATTATATCGGACACACGAATAATTTAATGAAAAGATGGTCACAACATCTTTCAGGAACTGCCTCAGATTATACAAAAAGATTCAAGCCGGTAAAAATAGCTCATTATGAAGAAGTGAGTTCAAGACAAGAGGCAATTGTTAAAGAGAAGGAATGGAAAACCGGGTTTGGAAGAAAAAGATTGAAACGTCTTCTTGCAAAGGGTGGAGCCAGGCAGGCGGGCGGTTTTGCCTATGAGGATTTTTTTGAAGCAGACACCGGCAAAAAGTTGTCGATTATCCTTTCTGCGGAAGAACATATTCTGGGTCTGGATAATGGGAAAAAACGATACATCAATGAGGTGAACGCATTATCACAGGTCTTTTCCATTGCCATTCCGCATGAACAGGCTATGGACGTAAAAGATGAAGTGGCGTTTTTTCAGGCGGTAAAATCCCGGCTGGCTAAATTTGACGGAACCGGCTCGGGTAAGACGGATGAAGATATTGAAACCGCCATCCGCCAGGTGATTGACCAGGCGCTTGTCAGTGATCAGGTGATAGATGTATTTGATGCTGCGGGCATTAAAAAACCCGACATTTCGGTCCTTTCAGAAGAATTTCTCCTGGAAGTGAAAAACATGGAGCACAAAAACATTGCCCTGGAAGTGTTAAAAAAACTGCTCAATGATGAGATAAAATCCCGAGTGAAGAAAAACCTGATCCAAAGCAAGTCCCTCATGGAAATGCTGGAAGCCGCCATCAAGAAATACCACAACAAAATTCTGACGGCTGCCGAAGTGATTGAAGAGCTCATCAAGTTGAGCAAGGAAATCCACAAGATGGATAAAGAACCGGCGGAAATGGGGCTTTCTGATTTTGAATATGCGTTTTATACCGCCATTGCTGATAATGACAGTGCGCGAGAGGTAATGGAGAAGGACAAACTACGGGAACTGGCGGTGGTATTGTTTGAAAAAGTAAAGGCCAATGCCTCCATCGACTGGACCATTAAAGAAAGCGTGAAGGCCAAACTGAAGGTGATTGTTAAACGGACCCTGCGTCAATTCGGGTATCCACCGGATATGCAGAAACTGGCGACTGAAACCGTCTTGAAACAGGCGGAGCTGATAGCGGAAGAGTTGGCGAGTGTGAATTGAGGGGGAGTGATGTGCTTAAGAATATGAACCCAAGAGCTTATATATCAAGCAACCAGTGTTTAATATTAAACGGAATTCAATTTTACTAATGATTACGTATCACTATTTTGGAGGGAATAATGCAGAATGTAAAGTGCACGGAATTAGAGGACTTTTCAGCGACATACGAAAACGCACTTGATGCGGTTGAGTTCGCAATTAAGAGAATGGAGGAAGCGTTATCTGTTAAAAGATACAGTATAAAAAGAGGGTCTCGTGAACTAATGGAGATGCGTTGCTATCTGCCATACGCAATTCATTCAACAGAAATTGAAGGAGTTTATATTCTTGTTAACAGGCATTACAAACCAGTTGGAAGCAATAAATCAAATAGAATGAGAGTTGTATATGAGGATATAAAAAATTTGCATGTTCAACTGAATGAACAAAAATTAGCAAAATTCGATCCCCAAATAAAAGGAGCATGGCTTTACGCAGCTAACTCACCATGGGTTAATAGAAAATCAGCAGAAAAATACTTGGAAAAACTGCGATTGCTTAAAAGGACCATTGTCAGTCGCTGAAGCCAAAAGGCTCTCTCAAAAGAAAAGTGAAAAAAAGGGATGAAAAAGAGAAAAAGATTGCCGATTTGCAAAGATTAAATTAAATTTGCAGTTCTGTCGCTGGGGGATTTTGACCCGGCCACAGGTGGGGGATTTTAAAGTGGCCATCGGCGATTACTTGCGTTTTTTTTGCGATGAGTGAAAAATCATACAGTCAGAACGATGAAGTCATAGTCATTATTTTTCAAATGAAAAAAACACTCGCAAAACGATTTTGTTTATGATTTTATACACTTTTCTTGACAAGCGAAGCTAATCGCTCATATTATTAGATAAGATCCCGTTACGCTATTTATAAAAAAAGGGGGGGTATATGCCGAAAAAACCTGAAGAGGAAAAACAAATCGAAATAAAAATGCGTCCGACGCTCGAACTTTCTACAACGCGCATATATTCAAATTTTGCTGAAATTTCTCATAGCCCCTATGATTTTACAATCAGGTTTTGTGATGCAACTCCTATTACTGATTATGGTAAGCTTGAAGAGGCTAAAGGCGTACACGATATCCCTGTTGTAGCAGAAATTGCTGTTCCTCATGAGGTTATACCTGCTTTAATAAATGCATTAACAACTCAATACAAAAATTTTCAAGAAGCAATTGGTGCAGGTAATGGGAAAAAAACAAGTAAAAAATCAGGTAAAAAATAGTTTTTTAAGCTATTTATCAGCCGAAGAAAAAGAACAGTTTTTAAGCGAACTCTTAGCCGCAGCTCAGACAGGTGATTTGAGCATTGTCGAAGATTGCTTAGAAGACTGGCAAGACATAGCGGAAATGAACAGTATTCCCAACCTCAAAGAGAATGCTTGGGAACGGTTTAACGCTTTAAAAAATGCTGGTAAGGTTTGCTGTGGATAAGTGGATATTAGATAATGATGCTGCGCAAACTGTAGAGGTAGATATTGCTAAAAACCAACACGCTTTAAAAAAATGGAATAAATTTAAAACAGTTGTTATAAATGATCCTTTTTATCACCCAAAACCAAAAAGAATTAAAAAATTAAAAACAACAACCTACCCAAAAGGCTCATATCGTTATAAAGACGAACCCCTAAGAGTTGTTTATTACCCTGAAAAAAGCACAAAAACAGTTTATCCCTTAGCAGCGGGGACATCTACAAACATTCCCTATAAAAAACGATCAAAGAAATAATCAAAAATTTCTATTAATTTTATCGATAATGATACGTTGACAATAACCGGATTGACGAAAAGTTGATCCGGTTTTTTTTATTTTGGGTGCGAAAAAGTCATATATGAGTCAAAGTAAAAAATGGCCTTAAATTTGACCCTGAAAATTTTTATAACTATTTGAAATAATTGGTGCCCCCGGCAAGAATCGAACTTGCGGCGCATGGATTAGGAATCCAATGCTCTATCCACTGAGCTACGGGGGCGGAGATTATTCTACATATAGCTGTTGGCCGGGGTGTATGGTGCTGGACTTTTTAAGATTATTGAGGCGTAACAGTTGGCTCAGGTTCATGTTATGCTTATTGGCAATTTTAGAGGGGGAATCGCCGCGTTTAACCTTGTACAAAGCCAGGCCGTGGTGAGGCCCCGTGGGAATTTTTAATATTTGTCCGATGTTGAGGTTGACAGTTTTTAACTGATTAAATTCCTGTATTTTTTTGGTCGTGGTATCATACCGCTTGGCCAAAGTCCAGAGAGAGTCCCCCCGGCGAACATAATACGTGATGACATTTGATTTCTTGCTGTTGAAGATTTTTCCGGATTGCGGAATTTTAAGTATTTTTCCGGCTGCGATGTAATTTTTTCGGTAAATATTATTATACCGCGCAATGGTGTTAATATTTGTATTATAGCGTCGTGCGATGGTTGAAAGTGTCTCGCCAGGTCTGACACGGTGGTATGTGAGTCCCGGCTGCGTTTGTGCATATTCAGGGATGTCCTCAATCTTTGCGATGAGTGTTTCCTTCATACCCACGGGAATTTTTAACGGGTATTCTTCGGGTGGCAGCAGTTTATAGCGGAGTTCCGGATTCAGGTTTGCCAGATCATTTTTCTGGAGATGAATTGTTGCGGAAATATCTTTTAAATATGCCTGTTTTGAAATTCTTTGGATGTCAAATTGCATCGGCTGATCGACAACAAGATTTTGCATGTCATATTTTTCCATGTTGTTGATAATATGGAGGGTCGCCATAAATTTAGGGACATACCGGGCGGTTTCACGGGGCAGGCGTTGGTATAAGTCCCAGAAGTCGTCAAGGTAGCTGACATTTTGTTTTCTGATAGTGCGGAGAACCCGGCCTTCACCACAATTATAAGCCGCAAGTACCGTTGGCCAGTCCCCGAAAATTTCATGCAGTTCCTTAAGGTATGCAATGGCGGCATGGGTGGACTTGTAGGGGTCAAGGCGTTCATCTATGTACAGATTCCTTTTAAGGCCGAATTTATGCCCTGTTGAGGCGATAAATTGCCATAGGCCCAGCGCCCGGGCGCTTGACATTGCTTTGACTTTAAAACCGCTTTCAATTAATGGCAGCCATGACAGCTCTTCAGGCAGTCCTGCTTTTCTCAGTTCATTAACAATATATTGGCGGTATCTGCCAGAGCGTTTATAAGACCCCTCAAAAAAGGAACGACTTCTGCTTTTGGTAAACAGGTCAATTTCTTTTTGAACATGGGTATTCATGACCAGCTGAATCGCATTATGGTTGCCTTTAGCAGTGATGTGGCGTGACGTATAAATTTCAAGTATCCGTTTTGAAATCATGAATCGCAAATCATCTTTCTGCTGAATTAATTTCGGTTGGTCAAATGCATCGACTTCTGTAATGAGCGAATATGCCTGATCCAATGCCTGAAGCGCATTCTCCAGTTCCCCCTGTTGCCAGAAATTCTGAGATGCCTGATAAAAATCAAGGGCTTCATCAAGTTTGGCCTGAATTACGGTGTTAATAGAATTGTTTTTTGAAGTTTCAAGTTCAGTATTGGTGATTTCATTTTCCATTGGAATTAGAGGGAGATACGAAATAATGTTGGTTTCATCATTACCGATATATATGGGTGCATCAGAATTATTGGTATCAGCTGGGTATGGGGTCTCTGGATTTGAAACCACGCCGATGATATTTTTAGAAGCGTTAATTGATTGACGGGATTCAAATGGCTGCTGTTTGGGCAACTCTGCGCAACCATATAAAAAAAAGGGACTACAGAAAGTATAATAAGCATGTATAGTAATCGTTTATTAAATAAAAATTGTGTCATAATTTAATTAGGCCCTAATCTTCAGAAGAAAAAATGATATTTTGTTTGATAATGTAATGGATCATGCCAAGAAAGTTCTGCTGGTAATAATGTCCGTTGATGTAAGACAATATCAATAAATTAGATTCTAATTAGAGGATGAAGGGGCGAGTGTCAAGAATTTATGAATTACGGGTTGATTCCTATATTTTTTTTATGGCATTTTATAGTTCCATCCCATCCATTTGTAATTGAATAATTTGTTTATTCGATAGGTTAAAGTGTTGAATCCGGTGAGTTACATAAAAATTAAAATATTTGTAAAAACAATGCTTGCATAAATATTTATTGTATGATTAATGAAGAATTTTTTCAATGCATGATTTTAATTTAATGCATGATTTTAAACGGTTTGTTAAAAAAATGGGTACTGCGACAGCGGTATGTATAAAAAAATAACGCGACCTAATTATAAAATTGACAAATCAGTAATAAAATTGTTATTTAATAAACTTTTAAAAAAGTGCTAAATAAATAATTTTTTAGCTTGAAATATATAATTATCGGTGTTAAAAACACGGGCTAACTTAAATAATGGATGGTGCCATTATAATTTAAGGTATGGTTCCGTTATTAATTATTTGAATATAAAGCTGAACGCAGTGTGTCAGCGGAGACTGTCACCACCCCAGCTTACATGAAAAGTGCCAGCGTAGCTCAGTTGGTAGAGCTACTGATTTGTAATCAGTGGGTCGGGGGTTCGAGTCCCTCCGCTGGCTCCAGAATTACTCGGTGGGGTTCCCGAGTGGCTAAAGGGAGCAGACTGTAAATCTGCCGGCAACGCCTTCGGAGGTTCGAATCCTCCCCCCACCACCATTCTTGAGGTTGAATGTAGGAGGTTTCGGAGATCTGGAACCAAATTGACTACATGGCTAAAGCTAATCAAATTAAAATGAAAGCGGTGGGTGCTTCTGATGGTCTGTTTTGTGTGGCCTTCGATGCCGGCCTTCCTGTTTGACTTTGAGCGGGAGTAGCTCAGTTGGTAGAGCTTCAGCCTTCCAAGCTGAATGTCGCGAGTTCGAATCTCGTCTCCCGCTCCATTGCTTGGCGGCTAAAGGGAGTCGGGGTAATGCAGGTTAAGCCCACGTAGCCCAGTCGGTAGAGCGCATCCTTGGTAAGGATGAGGTTCATCGGTTCGATTCCGATCGTGGGCTCCATTATTAGAATCAAGTCGTTAATTTTATAAACTTTTTTTGTAAACATAGTGCTTGCTGGATTGCGAAAATTATTTTATTTATGGAC
>JAGGYV010000208.1 GCA_021162325.1 Desulfobacteraceae bacterium
ATGCTGCCCACAGGCTTTAACCTTAATCGAACGGTGCCCGGCTTCAACTGCCTGCTGGATCTTTTCTTCCAGGGTTCTGGATTCCAGGCGATTTCCGTTCTCCTGTCCTGCTATTGTATAGAATTCATTGTCCATGAATTTCTCCGAAAATCTTTTGATGGCGTCGTCAAAACTCCCATCTACTGCGTTGCAGCAATTTTTCAGTCTCTCAATATACGACTTGTATTATCTCAAGCCTGAAAAACCGCTGCGCCTTGCCAAATTTTATGCGATTGGTGAAATTTTTTACTTAGCCATTTGTATACTTTTTACTTTTTTCAGGTATTTCCAAAATTAATTATATTTCAAGCTCTTAGACAACATACTTAATATTTAACCGTTCTGCCGCATTAAAATCATTAATTCCCAAAGCATCCGACATACCGATGGGAAGTGATGTTGAACGTCCGAGTGGTGCAACAATTTTCTTGAGTTCCGTATCAAAACTCAAATAAACATCTACCACTCGCTGAGCGACATCTTCGGGGTTTAAGCGGCGATAAAGTCTGGGATCCTGGGATGTAATTCCCTTGGGACAAAGCCCGATATTGCAAATATTACAGCGATCGGTTTCAGAGCCCAGACATCCGGCTGCCGCCTGCATGATATATTTCCCTATCTGAACACCGCTGGCACCCAGCATGATCAATGCCGCAGCGTTAGACGCCAGGTTCCCGCTTTTTCCGACACCACCGCCGGCAAAGAGAGGAATTTCATTCTGTTTGCCCAATGCCACCAGATTCAGGTAGCTGTCCCGGATATTTGTGGCAATCGGATGCCCCATGCTGTTCATGGAAACATCATATGCCGCCCCGGTACCGCCGTCTTCACCGTCAATGGCGAGTCCTGACGCATAGGCGTTCCGCGTCAGATTGTTCAATACCGCCAGCGCCGTTGATGTGGCGGAAATTTTCGGATAGACCGGCACCCGAAACCCCCAGGCCATAGACATGGACTGAATCATCTTGGCAACCGACTCTTCAATGGAATACTGGGTCTGATGCGTGGGCGGACTCGGCAAACTGATACCTGCCGGCACCCCGCGAATCGCCGCAATTAAATTATTAACCTTGTTCCACATGAGCAATCCACCATCGCCGGGCTTTGCTCCCTGGCCATACTTGATTTCAATGGCGCACGGATCCACTTTCATTTCCGGAATTGCGTGAATGATCTCGTCCCAGCCAAAATAACCACTGGCGACCTGAAGAATCACGTACTGTAAAAACCGGCTACGAAGCAGGCGTGGCGGGCATCCGCCTTCACCTGTACATACACGAACCGGCATGTTCATTTCTTCATTCAGGTAAGTAACGCCCATCTGAAGCCCTTCCCACATAGGGGGGGACAATGCGCCAAAGGACATACTGCCGATGATCAGCGGATATATTTCTCTGACCGGCGGAATCCAGCCGTTGGACTTAAAATGCGCAAGGCTTTCTTCCGGCGGCAGCACTCTTCCAAGAAGGGTGCGCAGTTCAAACTCATGACGCCCGGCATCCAGTGCCGGGTCCGTCAACATCGAGATCCGGATAAACTTGATCTGATCTAAAAGACCGCCGGTCACATTCCTGCGCCCGCCCCGACGGCGCGGCTGTCCGCCCTGATTAATGTGATACGCCAACTTGCCGACTTCATCACTTTTCATCGGCATAATGGCGTCATTCGGGCACACCTGGGTGCACATGGCACAACCGATACATGAATACGCCGGATCTGTCTTCTGGCGAATACCTTGATATACCTTGAATACACTGGAAGACGAACGATTGATCCCCAGTGCGGTTTCAACACTTCTTTTTCGAAAAACACCCAGCTCAATGGCATTGACCGGACAAACAGCCGTGCAACTGCCGCAAAGCGTACACTTATCCTTATTCCAATGGATCTGCCAGGGCAGATCCTTAATACTTAATGAAGAAGGGGTAATGGGTCTGTTTGATGGCATATCTTTATCTCCTGTCGATCCGGCCCGATAATGGCGGTGTCCAGATGCATGGGTTGGAAATCTTTACTTTTATCACGATCCGGGATCACTGCATCCAGGCCGCATATTTCAGAGGAAAACGCATATTGACCGGGCCGGCCGCCGACCACGCCGGGGCGTAATTTTTTTCTATCCTGAACCATAAACAAAGAATGATCCGGCAAGCTGCCGATCACACAATTGGGTCCATCGATAATCATTGACCGGCAACTTTGCTTCAGCTGCCTCAGCAATAGTGCATTGGGATGATTCTCAAACGCGGCACCCTGAAGTGGCGTAATAATATGTTTGTACGCTTCGAGGCCCAAACCCAATTTTGTCAAGGTATAGTGCAAAATATGGGTAAACACTTCAGAGTCCGACTGGAATCCGGTATAACCCGGAAATCCCCGGGACATTAAAAATTCTTTAATCGGCACAAACGCTGTATTCTCACCGTTTGTCATGGTGGAAATACCTTGTAAAAAAAACGGGTGGCAAGCATAGAGATTGATGGCATAATTGGTATTCTGCCGACCCTGTGCCATAATCACCCGGGCTCTCAAATCTTCCCGGTCAAGCTGCAAATACCGACCGACGGTCAATGGATCGCCGATTTCCTTAAGCATGATGACATCCGGCCAGAATGAGAAAACGATCATGTCCTGCTCGGCTTTTCCCTTTTCACGGAGCGTCAACCTGATATTCATCAACTCTTTACCCAGTTCTTCAAAATTTCGCCCTTCCCATTCTTCCGGATATTCATATGCGCGAATAAGATACATATCGCGTTTCGGAATACCTTCCGGTGTATTTTTTGGCAATTTGAAAGAAATTTTATACTTGGTCATAAATCCAAGGTTCATCATAAAGGTATCCAGACGTTTAATTCCTTCTTTGGTAAAAATACCGGAAAGAATCGGGGCATCTTTCATTTCATCAAAGGCACCTCCCAAATCACGCAGAAAGAGACCCACACCGGATCCATCATGCCCCTCGCGCATAACGTCTAAAGCATTCAACGCAACAAGCGGCGATACCGGCGTATCACTTGTGATCGCAAATAAACGACACATATTAATATAGCTCCTTATTCACCTGCCAAATTTTGCTAAATTTTTAAAATTAACAAATCAAATCCAGCATGTCTAATTGTTTTGCAGCAGACCCATTAATCCTAAACGGCATGAATATAACAGCAAAACTTATGCCAACTCTGCATATGCCGCAACGTTCTGATATTTTTTATAAAACACAATTCACCCAAAAAAACGGGTACATATTATTACATTTTTGCAATGTTGTTCCGGTAGAAACTTACAAAATTGTAACTTTAAAAAAATACCCGCTTAAAACAATAAAATCAAATTTTGCATGACCGTTCAGTTATTTTTGTATACTCAGGTTCTGAAAATACTGCGTGTTCCTGATACTTTCCAGCCGCGGATCCGATTTGATCTGCTTTCGGTTCTGATATCCTTTTTTAATTGCCAGATCCAGCCAGGCCACGGAGTTTTTTACGTCACCCATCGCCCCATAGAAAGCGGCCATTTCATAATAGAAGTAGGGGCTATCCGGCGCGGCTTCAATTCCTTTTTGCAACAGTTGAAGAGATTGTTTCATTTCCCCTTTGGCGGCCTGCAAAACCACCATGCGGTTTATTACCAGCAGATACAACTTCCGGTCTGACTGGCCGATCTCGTTTAAAATCTTTTCATAAATCCCATAGGCCCGATCCGATTTCCCCTGCCTTTCGTAAATCATTCCCAGCTTAAATTGCAGGGCCGGGTTATCCGGTTTCTGAGCGATGCTCATTTGTATACATTTCTCAGGGGTTCGGCAATTATTCAAAAAACCCTTTAATACCATTGCATTTTTCTTAAATGAAGGGTCCGAAGGACTCATCTTTGAGGCATTCTCAAAATGCGAAATAGCGACATTGAATTCTCCGATATTTGCCAGCACTTTGGCAAGATTGGCATGGATCTGAGGTGTATTATACTGCATTTTCAATGCATTGACATATGCATCCACTGCGTCACTATAATATCCCACCCCATCCAGACACAGCCCCATATTAAAATAAACCACCGGATGGGGTTTAATGGCAAGTGATTTACGGTAGTAAGTCAGCGCGGCTTCAAAATTTTTCCTGATTTGCAAGGAATATGCCAAATTCTGATAGGGGCGTGCTTTTTGAGGTGATTTTTTAACACTGTCCGCCCAGAAAGTGACATCACTTTCCCAGATCCGATTTCGCTGATGGGCCCACACGGATAGAGTCATCGCAAACAAAATCAGAATAGCCATTGCCGCCCATTTGGTCTGGAACATCCGAAAAAGCATGATCGTAAGCATCAGATAAAGAAACATGGTCGGCAGATACATCCGGTGCTCATAGATGATTTCGATTCCGATCACCGAGGATTCGATTACCAGATTACCCAGAAACCAGAACAACGCAAAGGAAATCAGGCGATCCTTTTTTGCCAGATAAACCGCCAGTCCCAAAATGGTGAGGATCAACATACAACAGATGAGTGTTAAAAACGGATCAAAAAATGCATCAGACAAGGGATAATCATGGTCTAAAATCAGTCGTGACGGGTGCGGATAAAAAAGCAGGCTTAAATAATAAATAACTACCCGGAACTCCGTCATCACCCGCTGGGGAAGGGTAAATTCCCGCCGGATATATGAATTAAAAACCCGTTGCAACGGGTCAACGCCCATAAAATGAATCACAACAGCCGCAAAAACAACGCCCCCGATAACGATCCAAATCAATGTCCGGTAAGATCGAAACGTCTTTAAATCCTGAAAAAAAAACCACTCATAAAACAGGATAAAAACCGGCAGAAGTCCGGCATTTTCTTTGCTGGCCACCGCACAGCATCCTGAAATAAAACATCCAAAAAAAAACAATGCAGCTGTTTTGATCTTGCCTTTGCGAAAGTTTATTCGGCCCCGTACATAACACAGCAACGAAAGGATATAAAACATGGCCACCATGCTGGCCATCCGCTGGCACATATACGTCACGGCATTGGTTTGAACCGGGTGTACCAGCCAGATCAGCACCGCAAAAAAGGACAGGATCTCCGGCGAAACTGATGACGGGAACCTGTTTCCGGAAAAACCATCCCCTTCCAGCTGGTTACCCAACCGAAGCGTTACCTGGAATAAAAAAAACAGGAGAATGCCGGTCAGCAGATGAATCTCAAGGTTAACCAGGTGATAGCCGAATGGTTTCTCCCCACCCAAAAAATAATTAACGGCAAAACTGATATTCGGCAGATACCGGTGCCGCGGCTTTCCCTCAAAGGCGGCCTTCTTTAAACCGTCCCATGAAAATTGTGTCATGTGAACATTGGGATCATTTTTGGTGATAAAATTAATATCATCAAAAACAAAAGACGCATGAAACGTATTTGAATACACCAGCGTTCCGGCCACGATGAGCAGCAGGATAAACCCACAGGTTATCCATAAAGAGGTTGTTGTATGATTTGGCTTTTGAATCGGACCTTCCTTATAGGGTTTCAAAATTATTTCTATTAACGCTGATTTATATCTTTTTATCGTTAAATCGTCAAGCAGGCTTCACCGAATGCCACGGTAACTTTGTTCTTTCAACAAACCCATTAAACATCAAACAGATAAGCCAAAAAGTGGTACCTGGGAAATAACATACTTATGACAACTTTGATTAACCACGCAAAAGCACAAAGAAAATATAATTTTACACAAAAGAATTTTCTCAGCGACTCTGCGGGAAAAAATAAGAGGATAACAGCAGGCTGTATCCAATATTACAATGATCATATCTCCCATTGGGAAAGAAAAATTGTATAAATCGCGCAGAGGCGCAAAGACGCAGAGAAAAAAAACAGTAATAAAACAAATTTATCCTGCACCGAATGCAAATATTCACGGTAAATTTTTTTCATCATTTTTTCATTTTAGATTCATCATAGATTCATTATCCGCGTTTAGAATCGGTTCTAAAAAACTCTCAAAAATAAAAGCACATTCAAGGAGACACGGATAATGGAAAAAACAAAAATCACAATTAACTAAATCGGGTCGTGCCGTACTAACATATTGACTTTATTGAAATAGTTATGTAATTTTAAAGCATTTTCCATCTTAACCTAACATTTTTAAGGCCCAAAAAGCCCGTTTAAGAAAAAAAGGTATAATTGGCAAGAGCAAAAAAACACTATCTACCCGGTCATGTCTGGCATATTACCCATCGATGCCATAAACAGGCGATAAAGCCTTCATAAATAGTGTAAAAAACCGTCTGGGATATCGAGCGATCGGCAGAAAGGCAATTGAAAACCAGAACACCTTTCAGGAAGAACAAACCGGTTATGGACTTTCTGATAATCCGGAAAATAATACGTTTCTCTGGAATGAAAATATATAGATGTTTTTTTCGTTTCTTAAAAGGGTATTTTTGGAGCTAAAAACAGTCACCTAAGGACAACTTAAGGGACAACCACAGGAGGTTGCCCCTACAACGATGCCATTATCCGATATTGTACATCGGTTTAAAACATTAACCACAAAACAATATACAGATGGGGTTAAAATTAATTATATATCATGTCCCCGGAATCCTTTTCGTTAAATACAAAATCAGGGGTATTTTTTTAAATTTTCAAATCGGGTCCGAATTCTCGTAAAAAATTCAAGCTTTTCAGATTCACCTAAATTGACAATCTATAAAATTTGAATCAAGCAGCCTCAAATCGTTTCAAATCATCGACATCAAAGTGTTGTCTTGTTTTCCAAAGATCGTATTGAAGTTGAAGCCGCAACCATCCCTCAGGACTGCGACCAAAAACCGTTGACAACCTCAATGACATTTCAGGGCTAATTCCTGATCGCCCATTTAATAACGAAGACAACGTTTTTCTTGTAACACCAAGTGCCCTTGCCGCTTCTGTTACGTTAAGATGTAACGGTTCAAGGCAGAATTCTCTTATAATTTCACCTGGGTGAGGCGGGTTATGCATAGCCATTTTTTCCCCTAATGATAATCTTCATAGTTAATATCAAAGGTATCGCCATTTTGAATTTTGAACGTAATGCGCCAGTTCCCACTGACACTGACTGCCCATGTTTCCTTGCGAGTCCCTTTAAGCGGATGCAATCCTAAGCCTGGCAAGTCCATATCCTCTATCGTTTCAGCTGTTTCAAGAAGCGCAAGAATCTTCCTAATTCGATTGACATGCTGGGCGTTCACCCCGCTTGAGATGCTATATTCAAATAGTCGCTTAAGCCCTTTATGTTTGAATTTTTGAATCATGTTATTTTAATGTAACCAGATACGTATCAGGTGTCAAGAGGGTTTTCAGCTATGTCAAAGAAATTGGTGCCAAAGAAATTGGTATCAAAGCTTGAATTATAAATTAAAGCGTAAAAGTCTATATGAGTTAATTCATAATTCAAGCTTTGACCCTACTTTTTTTTGCACAGGAAAAAAAACAATAACACCGGCCCGCTGGTCGCATTCCGGCAATGGGGTTTCTCCATGCTGGATGAATTCAAACGCGCTGGATGAGTTCAAACGCTGATAAATGGAGGCTATTTCGTGGCAGCCCCTAACGGCGCATACGCGGCAGCATGGGTCCCTTTGATGTCCGTATCGCTTTCCTGAAAACCGGACCGGAGATTTTCTATATAGATTTTATTTTCCTTTACCCAGCGGCGCATTAGAATATGCCCGCCCAGTCGGTATTTGACCCGCCAGCCCCGATTTCTTTTGTAAGCGGTAAGCGCCCGTTTGAGGCTGTAAAACCGGTTCATTTGATTAACGATGGCCATCTGCATATCGTAAGCCGTACACTTATCAGGTGCTACCACTACATGCATGCCGTCATATGTACTCCATTGCTGGTGGATGATTCTATTTTTATTTTCAGTAAATGTCCGTGTTCCGGGGAAAGGGGTTATCGAAAAAATCTGGATCGTGTCAATATCCGCTTTGATGGCATAATCAACAATATTTTGGGCCGCCTCCGCTTTATCGCTACTGTCGACCACAAACATCCCGTGAATGCCGATATTATACTGATGAAGATTATCCACGCATTGTTTAATGGCATCAACCTGATGGGCCTTGCCGTATTTTTTTAATGTCGCAGGATCTACGGATTCAACCCCCACATAGACGATCCGACAGCGGGTTTCGGCCATCAGGGCAAGCAGTTCTTTATCTGAAGCCGCTTCGACACACATCTGAGCAGACCATCTCAGGGGCACGGCGTCAGCTTTGATCATCTCACGCAACAGCTTTTTTGTCCGAACAGAATTCGCGCAAAAATTATCATCACCAAAACAGACACTCCGATGCTTTACCGCTTGTAATTCAGAAATGACCTGTTCATTGCTCTTAAAACGATATTTTCTTCCGAAAACCGAGGTCACACTGCAAAAAGAACAATCATGGGGGCATCCGCGTGAAGTCGTTATCATCGGTGGAATATTTCCAGGCGTCACATGAGGCGAAAGTGTAAAATCTGGCGACGGCAGGGATTTATAATCAACAAAATCTGACGGGCCGGTATAATGAACAGTCCCGTCCGGCCGTTTAAAAACGATTCCTTTCACACTTTCCGGAGATATTTTGTTTTCAATGGCCGCTAAAAGTTCCGGCAACGCACGCTCCCCTTCCCCCAGCACAACAAAATCACAATGCGCTATAGCTTCTTCAGGCATAAACGTCACATGGGGCCCGCCCATGACCACTGGTATCTTTTTACTTTTCAGGTGATCCGCCAGCAAATAGGCCTCTTCGATGGTACTGGATAAAGAACCAATACCGACAACATCGTATGTTTCCAATTGCTTTTCTTCTTCAGCAGACATCAAATGGATAAATATATCACATGCGTATCCAAGCTTTTTTAATACCGCGCCCAATGTGGCAACGCCGGCACGCGGCAGGTAGGTTCGACTGTATACATGGGTTGATTTGGAGATGGCTTCTACAAGAGCGACTTTTAGATGCGGCATTTTAAGTTCCTTTAAAAATTATCCGTCGGACATTTCCTGTTCAGGAATCCAATGATCCATGGGAATCCAATTTTATTAAATTGTATGCCGTAAAAAAACAATACAAAACTATCAAGTATTATATTTCAAAGCTCATCAAATTAAAATATTTCTTATTTTGAATCGTAAAAAATAAGTTCTTGAGTGTTTTGAAAATTTTGACAATAAATATAAAAAGGTGGGTCATTATGTTGATTTTTGATCTTAATGCCCGGTATTGAACGATCAGCGATTTATTCGTTTACGTTTGCGTATTCCGGTGGTGTCGGGCACCCCGTGCTGATGAGATCGATTTTATAACATCTTATATCTTGACTTACCGCCATAAACCCGCTTAATTTTATCTTAATTTATTTTTGCAAAGTGTTTAAATTTTTAAATTTTTATAAGGAGAAACGAAAATGTTCACCAGCGGAAAAGCGGTCCGAATGGAACGAATCGTGAACAGAAAAACCGGAAAAGCTGTGATTGTACCCATGGATCATGGGGTAACCGTAGGGCCAATCAAGGGGCTTGTGGATATGTCAAAAGCCGTGAACCAGGTGGCGGAAGGTGGCGCCAACGCGGTTATCGGGCATCTGGGATTGCCCAAACACGGTCACCGGAGTTATGGCCAGGATATCGGGTTGATTCTGCATCTGTCTGCCGCCAGTATGCTGTCTCCGAAGCCCAACAAAAAAGTCCTTGTCAATACGGTCGAAAATGCCCTTCGGGTGGGTGCGGACGGTGTTTCCATTCACATTAATGTGGGGGATGAACATGAAGCGGAAATGCTTACTGACTTCGGAAAAGTGGTGGTAGACTGTAATTACTGGGGCATGCCGCTGATTGCCATGATGTACCCCCGGGGACCGTTAATTAAGGATGAAAAGGATCTCGAAGCGGTTAAACTGGCTGCCCGCATGGGCGCGGAACTGGGTGCGGATTATGTTAAAACCGTGTACACGGGTGATCCGGAATCCTTTAGAGAAGTTGTGGAAGGATGCCCTGCACCGATTTTAATTGCCGGCGGCAGCAAGCTCAGTGACGCGGAAATGTTTAAATCCATTGAAGGGGCAATGCAGGCCGGTGCCAAAGGACTTTCCATCGGTCGAAACGCGTTTCAGCACAAAAACCCGGTATTATTTGTCAAAGCCGCGTGTGCGATTGTGCATGAGAATAAGACGGCAGAAGAAGCCATGGCCATCCTGAAAACCGTTTCATAAGGCCATCTAACGCCCGATAACTGCGTTGCAATCCGCTTCAGGATACTCACATACATACGTACGTTATCTAACCTCTTGAAACAGTTTCAGGAATGTCATGGAAACTTTTTTCACTGAAAAATTAATCCGTTTAATTTCTTTTGCCAGCGTACTGCTCATTATGGGCGGATGGGAAGTGCTGTTTCAACGAAAAAAACGCGTGGATTCCAAGTCCAGACGCTGGC
>JAGGYV010000270.1 GCA_021162325.1 Desulfobacteraceae bacterium
AAACAAACAGACGGCATGATGGCCCGGCTGAGTTTTAAATGGGTCGACGAACGGGAAGTACCGTTTCTTGATGATTCAATCACCAACCCGCTGACCGGTGATGCCAGCCCGGATGGTACGTCTGTTTTCAGCCAAACGCCCACGGAATTAAAAAAGCTGGATGATTTTATCACTGTCAACTGCCTGGTCCGGTATCCGGTCTGGAAAAATGGATTCGACGGGTTCCTCACACTTGGCGTTGAAAATATATTTGATACGAATTATGAAGAAGAATATGATTTTCCGGCGCCGGGCAGGTGTTTTAGCATAGGTGCGGAAGTCGCGTTTTAATTGATGGCTAAACGGATAATTATCAATTATATTTTTTCTGCCATTGCGAAGGAGGCACGACTGAAGCAATCTCATGAAACAGGGGATTACTTCGTCGCTCGTTCCTCACTCCTCGTAATGACAATCTGGATTTAGATGTTGTCGATCAAACATTAAAATAAAGATAAGGACATCATGACCGCACAGGAAATACTGAATAGCGATGAATTTAAAAAATGCCTCGATTTTCACGGGCATCTGTGTCCCGGCCTTTCCATTGGATATAAGGCAGCAATTGCCGGAATGGAAAAATTAAAAGCACAACGATCCGAAGATGAAGAACTGGTGGCCATTGTGGAAACGGATGCGTGTTGTGCGGATGCCGTTCAGGTAATGACCGGTTGCACATTCGGCAAAGGCAATTTTATTTATCATGATCACGGCAAAATGGTCTTTAGCTTTATCAGCCGTGAATCCGGCAAAGGCATACGGGTGTCCATGCGGCCGGATGCGTTTATACCGGACGAAAAACACATGAAACTGATGCAAAAAGTAATGGCCGGTACCGCTGATAACAGCCAAAAAAAACGGTTTTATGAACTTCACCGTCAGCGCAGCCTGGATGTATTGAACATGAATAACGATGAATTGTTTGAGCTGTCATCGGTACAGTTAGAAATGCCGGAACAGGCACGTATCGACAAATCAATCCCATGCGGCATTTGCGGTGAGCCCACCATGAGATCAAAAATGATCGAAACAAACAATTCACGGATCTGCCGTGACTGTCATGGAAAGCCGGGCGCGTGTTAAAAAAAATAATAAACCGCAATTTTCAGATTTCTTTATTGTCATGCCTGATTATCTTCTTTGGTGTTGTGCAGGTTCCGGTGGTGTTTGCACAGGATATACCGGACCGGCAAAACCTAATCACAGATGCCATGGGCAACGTATTCAACATCGCAACACCGGTGGATCATGTCATCTGTTCCGGCCCCGGTTGTCTCCGGCTGATTACCTATCTGGAAGCGGAAGACAAAGTGATTGCGGTTGATGACATGGAAAAACGCGAAACTGTAATAGACCCCCGCCCCTATGCGCTCACCAATCCAGCCTACAAAGCCCTGCCCCTGTTTGGTGAATTTCGGGGCAATGACAACCTGGAACTGATTGCCGCACTGGAACCGCAGCCGATGGTAATTTTTAAAACATTTACCACCATGGGCACGAATCCGGCGGAACTGCAGCAAAAAACAGGCATCCCGGTCATTGCTCTGGCCTACGGGGATCTTGCAAATTTTCAAAAGGATTTATATCAGTCCCTTCGGGTCATGGGAGCAGTGCTGGGAAAATCCGACCGGGCCGAAGCGGTCATCAATTTCTTTGACACAACGATTGCGGATTTGAAAAACCGCACAACATCTGTTTGCCAAGCACAGAAGACAAGCTGCTATGTGGGCGGCATTGCGTTTAAAGGCCCGCATGGGTTCCAGTCCACGGAACCGACGTATCCGCCATTTATGTTTATCCAGGCCAACAATGTCGCGTACCAACCGAACAAAACTTACGGCGCGCTTTCCCATGCCACCATTGCCAAAGAAAAAATCATCGCCTGGGACCCGGAAATCCTTTTCCTGGACCTTTCCAGTATCGCGTCCGCACCTGACTTCAACGCACTGATTGAACTTAAAAAAGAACCGGCCTATGATTGTTTGCAGGCGGTTCGTTCAGGCAAGGTCTATGGTATGATGCCATACAACTGGTATGCCCAGAATTTTGGCGCCACCCTGGCAAACGCCTATTATGCGGGGAAAATCCTGTATCCTGACCGGTTTTCAGACATCAGCGTGGAAAAAAAAGCAGACGAGATTTTTACATTCCTGGTGGGCGCGCCGGTGTTTGAAAAAATTAACAGGGCATTTGACGGGCTTGTGTTTGACGGACTATTTGACAAGACATTGGAGTAGACAGTATTCGTATGGAACATCATAAAATTTAATGTCGGCAAGGCAAAGCATTTTTTTTTTTGATATTGGATGATAACTTCCATAAAACGTAATATTTTTGGAAGCCCTGAAGGGGTATGGCATAACAGCCCGGGGCAACGCCCCGGGAAAACATCAAAATCAGGTTCAGCCCTGAAAGGGCGTAACATAAAATTAATGAAATAGATAATCGGGGTCAGCAAAATCATGTCACGCCCTTTCAGGGCTGAAATTAATATTACCAAAATCCCAGGGTGTTACCCTGGGCTGGTATGTGTGGCCCTTACAGGGTAAAACTCTTTTCAGAATATTGTATTTTGTTAAAAAAATTTTTGAATCCAACTAAATAAAATAAATAACTATGCATTTATCACACACTGAAATACCCAAAGAGTATAAATCACACGTCAGCCGCAAGATATTTTTTATTATTGGCGGACTGATCGCACTATGCCTTGTTTTTCTGTTTTCCATTTCCGTGGGGGCCGTGCGGATCCCGGTGACGGAACTGCTTGCCGCCTTGTCCTCCCCCCTGTCCGGACGGGCATTGGACGCAAAGTGGCACATTATCATCTGGAACATCCGGATGCCCCAAGCCCTGACCGCCGTGGTGGGCGGTGCGGGCCTTGCCGTTGCCGGGGTCATGATGCAGTCGATTTTAAGAAACCCGCTGGGATCTCCGTTTACCCTGGGCATCTCTCACGCCGCTGCATTTGGCGCCGCCTTGTCGGTTATGATATTTTCGGGAAATACAACCGGTAACGGAATAGATCCGACCGGAATCGTCAGCCCGTATACCACCGCTCTTATGGCGTTTATTGCCAGCCTGATAGCCACAGGCATCATCATTGCCATTTCAAGAATCCGGCAGGCCTCTCCGGAAGTCATGGTACTGACCGGGGTAGCATTAGGCTCCCTTTTTACCGCCGGTACCATGTTCCTGCAATATTTTGCCGATGACGTGCAACTCGCAGCCATGGTCTTCTGGACTTTCGGAGATGTGGGCCGGGCCAACTGGAACGAACTCAGCCTGATGTTTGTGGTGTTAATCGGGCTGATCGTCTACGGATTTTGGAACCGCTGGAATTATAACGCCATTGATGCCGGGGATGATACGGCCAAAGGCCTGGGGGTCCACGTGTCACATGTCCGGCTCTGGGGAATGCTGGCCGCCTCGTTCATGACGGCTGTTATCGTGGCTTTTTTAGGGGTCATCGGCTTTGTCGGACTGGTCTGCCCGCACATGGTCCGCCGCCTGATCGGGGATGATTACCGGTTTCTGCTCCCCGGCACATGTATCGCCGGCGGACTGCTCCTTCTGACAGCGGACACCGCGGCCCGATTGATTCTGGCCCCACATATCCTGCCGGTGTCCATCCTGACCGCATTTCTGGGGGCCCCGGTATTCATCTATCTGATCATCAGGGGGACGGGCCGATGATGCTAAATGTTAATGGGGTATCGTTTCAATACAAAAGTACGCCGGTGCTGGAAAACATCCAGTTTAACGTGTCCTGCCACGAGGTGGTGGCTATACTGGGGCCCAACGGGGTCGGTAAAACCACTTTGCTCAAATGCATGAACGCCATTTTAAAGCCCCAAAGTGGAACCATTGCCATTGACGGTGAGAACATTCTCAGCCTGGGCCCTCTGGAAATTGCCCGACGGCTGGGATACGTGGCCCAGAAAAGCGAATCTTCCAGGACCACTGTTTTTGACGCGATTCTCCTTGGTCGGCGGCCCCACATTGTCTGGCGAATATCGGACCATGATTTGCTGATCACCCAGGCGGCCATTCATCGTCTGAATCTCGACCATCTGTCATTGCGTTTTATTAATGAACTCAGCGGCGGAGAACTCCAGAAAGTCAGCATTGCCCGCGCCCTGGTACAGGAGCCCAAAGTCCTGCTCTTAGATGAGCCCACCAGCAGCCTGGACCTAAAAAACCAGATCGAAATCCTCCAGATCGTCCGTGAAGTGGCTGCCACGCATGATGTGTCGGCAGTGATGACCATGCACAATCTGAACATGGCCTTGCGATATTCGGATAAATTTATTTTTTTAAAAGGCGGGGCCGTGTTTGCTGCGGGCGGACCGGACGTCATTACTCCGGAAACCATACAGGCCGTGTATGATGTACCTGTGGAAATCAAAAATTTCCAGGGCGCGCCGGTGGTCATTCCCATAGCGTAAACCGGAAAAATGAATATTGAATATTGAATATTGAATATTGAAAATCCAAACATATTGACATCAGGCACGCATTGCCCTAAATTTGGATTATTACAAATGAAATCAGGCGATTAATTAGTCTCTGAACGAAAACGCTGGAATTAAATTGTCATTACGAGAAGTGAGGAACGAACGACGAAGTAATCCCCTGTATTCATGAGATTGCTTCGGTCGTGCCGTCCCCTGCCACGCCAAAGGCGTGGTTCGCAATGACAGAAAGTTCATTATTAAGGGACTTTCTGTTCAGCCAATATTTAGGGGGCAAGAATGAGTAAAATTAAACTCGATAGAGACGAACAAGAAATTCTTGAATCCTTTGAGCGAGGAGAGTGGAAGTCAGTTCAAAATGTTAAATCAGAAATAAAAAAACACCAGGATTATGCACGCAGAACCTTGAAAAAGGATAAAAGAGTTAATATCAGACTATCTTCTAAAGTTCTGGAGGAAATCCAGGCGATTGCAGTCGAAAATGGGCTTTAGTCATCGTTTCGGCCAGCACAATGTCATTCCGGCATGCTTCCCCGATAAAAACATTCGAGGACAAGCTTAGCCGGAATCTATGTTCGGAATAGCACATAACTGGATTCCCGATAGAAACATTCGGGAATGACAAATCTGCTTTGGC
>JAGGYV010000282.1 GCA_021162325.1 Desulfobacteraceae bacterium
CCCGACAGTTGAATTTGCTGAGCCGAATGAATATTTTTACAACAGTGCGTATCTGGTGACGCCGGATGGCGATATCTCGGCCAGAAATGACAAGGTCCATCTCGTACCCTTTGGAGAATATGTCCCGTTCAAAAAATGGTTGCCGTTTATCAATCATCTGGTTGCCCAGGTCGGAGAATTTAAAGCCGGAAAAAAAGGGGATACGTTAAAATGGGCGCCGGCGGATATCGGTGTGTTGATTTGTTATGAAGTCATTTTTCCGGAACTGGCAAGAGAAAGTGTGGCAAATAATGCCGGGCTTCTGGTGAATATCACGAATGACGCCTGGTTTGGAAACACCAGCGCGCCGTATCAGCATTTCTCCATGGCTGTTTTCAGGGCGGTTGAAAACAGACGATCTCTGATCCGGGCGGCTAATACCGGGATCAGCGGATTTATTGATCCGGCAGGAAGAATTTTAAAGCAATCGGCACTTTTTGAGGATGCGGCCCTCACATGTTCGGTTCCGGTGATAAAAAATCAGACCACAATTTATACTCGCTACGGGAATCTGCTCGTTCTGGGTTGCTTTATTGCTCTGTCGTTTATTATAATAATAAAATTAGCAGCGCAGGTGGTCAGGAAGAAGGTGGAAGGTAAAAGGTAAAAGGTAAAAGGCTGAAGAAGCCGGAAAACTCAGTGGAAAAAAATGTAACTACTCAGGTTAGTTAGACTGAAGGGGTTTAGGCAGAAGGGCTGTCTGAATAAATTATTTTTAAAAAACAGCTTATTCCGCCTGCCCTATTTACCTTCAGCCTACAGCCTATCTACCTAAGCAATTATAAAAAAATCATCCTTGCGTGTAAAGACAAAGATCAGGCGATTGAATAAATAATGAGGGAGGCATCATGTCATTGGATTTAAAACAGGCCATTAAGGGATTTTATGAACAGTTGGAAAAGTTAAAGGAGTATCTTTGACCTTCCGGCAAAACAAGAGCGGCTTGATGAAATTGAAAATATGATTGCCAAAGAATCGTTCTGGGTAGATCCGGGAAATGCGAAAGTCATTCTAAAGGAAAGATCGACCCTTTCCGGCACTATTGAACGTTGGCATTCTTTGCACGCGGAAGTTGAGGAATGTGAAATTCTGTTTGAGCTGGCAAGAGAGGAATCGGATGAAAAATCTGTAAAAGAGGCACATACGCTTTCAGAAAAACTTGAAACAAAAATTAAAACATTTTCCGTGGAGTTGATGCTTGACGGCGAAGATGATAAAAATAATGCCATTATGTCTATTAATGCCGGTGCCGGTGGGACCGAAGCTCAGGACTGGGCGGAAATGTTGTTTCGGATGTATTCCCGGTGGATCGAGCACAAAGGCTTTAAGCTTAAGATGATTGATTATCAGGCCGGGGATGAGGCCGGTATCAAGGGTGTCACTTTTTCCGTGTCCGGGCTTTATGCCTACGGATACCTGCAAACAGAAAGCGGGGTTCACCGGCTGGTCAGGATATCTCCGTTTAATGCCAACGGAAAACGCCACACGTCATTTGCATCCGTATTCATCTATCCGGAACTGGATGATGAAATTGAAGTGGAAATTGATGAAGGCGATCTTCGGATAGATACATTCCGGGCCAGCGGGGCTGGCGGGCAGCATGTGAATAAGACAAGTAGCGCCATCCGCATCACCCATCTCCCGACAAACATTGTGGTTCAGTGTCAGCAGGAAAAATCACAGCTCCGGAATAAGGAACTGGCAATGAAAGTGCTGGGTGCCCGATTGTATCAGATGGAAAAAGATAAACAAAAGAAGAAGCTGCAGGCCATGCATGATACCAAAGATGAGATTGCCTGGGGAAGCCAGATCCGCTCTTATGTTATGCACCCGTATCAGATGGTCAAAGACCACCGGATTAATATGGAAGTCGGAAATGTGGACAGCGTGTTGGATGGCAACCTGGATCCGTTTATCGAGAATGTGCTGCTTTCCGGAAAAGCATAAAATATTTGTTTTTTTATAACTGTCCAGGTAGATAGGCTGAAGGTAAATAGGGCAGGCGGAATAAGCTCTTTTTTAAAAAATAATTTATTCAGACAGCCCTTCAGCCTAAACCCTTCAGTCTAACTAACCAGAGTAGCTACGTTTTTATTAAATGAAACCGATCGATATTATCAATGAATTTTATACGCCCGGGTCTAAAGCCGGCGAGATACTTATAAGGCATTCAGAAGCGGTTGCTGAAAAAGCCCTTTGCGTGGCGGGAAAAATACCGGAATTAAAGCCGGATACCCGTTTTATCGAAGAAGCGGCCTTGCTTCATGATATCGGTATTTTTTATACAAATGCCCCGACCATCGGGTGTAACGGCCAATATCCCTATGTATGCCATGGATATCTGGGGTGTAAGCTCATGGAAGACATGGGATATCACCGGCATGCGCTTGTTTGTGAACGTCATGTGGGTGCTGGTCTGAGTATTGATGATATTAAAAAATTCAACTTGCCCCTTCCGGAGAGGGACATGATTCCAATTAGCATAGAAGAGCAGATTGTTTGTTATGCGGATAAATTTTTTTCTAAAAAATGGGGTAAAATTACTGAAGAATTGAGCGTAGAAGCGGTTGTAAAAAAAATTGAAACATACGGTTCCGATCAGGCGCAGCGGTTTAAAGCCTGGATGGATTTATTTGGATGTTGAATTTAAATCACATATTAAAATTTTATTTCATCACAGATGAGAATGCGCCTGACTGTCCGTTGTTACAACAGGTGGAGATCGCGCTCAGTGCCGGTGCCACAGTGATTCAGTATCGTCACAAAACTTTTTTACCTGAAGATTTCAAAGAACTTGAAGCCATACGGAATTTGTGCCGGACAAATTCGGTACCGTTGATTATCAATGATAATATTGTTCTGGCAAAAGCAGTAGATGCAGACGGCGTGCATCTCGGACAGACCGATGAGAGTGGTGCAATTGCCAGAAGCATCATGGGCCCTGATGCGATCATCGGTATCTCTGTTGCAACCATTGAAGAACTGGAGAAAACAGACCTTTCTTTTTGTAATTATATCGGTACGGGTCCGGTTTTTTCGACCATCACCAAAGTTGACGCCAGTCCGGTGATCGGTCTTGACGGATTGCGGAAGGTGGCCGAAAGATCGCCACTCCCGGTGGTTGCTATCGGGGGGATTGACGCTTCTTCGGTGGATGCGTGTTTTTTGCATGGTGCTGCCGGCGTTGCCGTAATCAGCTGTATTACCCGTGCAGAAGATCCCTTGACCCGGGCAATGGGACTGGGAAGTGCGTGCGGATGCAGTCTGAGGGTTTTGAAGATCGGCTGGAATAATGAATTCGGACTGATTGACAAGCTGATTGCCCGGGCGACATCTTCGGATTTTACTTCTTCCGATCCTGTTTTTTCCAATTATAGACCACCCGGGCTTAAAGTCCCGCCGGGCGATGATGCCGCTTTGTTTGAAACAATAATTAATCCGGTGATTACAACGGATACCCACAAGGAAAATAGGCATTTTAGGCGGGTCTGGCAGACACTTGAAGAAATCGGACAAAAAGCAGTAGAGATAACGTTCAGTGATCTGGCAGCATCTTATGCGAGACCATTGAGCCTGTTTGTTAACCTGTCGATTCCTTCGTATTTGTGTGATCAGGATATTGGAAATTTATATTCAGGAATCCGCCGGGTGCTTAAAAAATATCAGGCAACCCTTGGCGGGGGCAATGTCTCTTCCGGAGAAGAATTTTCCATAGACCTGTTTGCGGTTGGAGAGGGGCACCCGGATATTTTTCCGCTGCGGTCCAATGCCCGGTCGGGTGACGGTCTTTATGTGACCGGTCCGCTTGGGCTGGCCGGTGCCGGTCTCCAGTGCCTCAAAAATAATGAAACCGGCTATCTGGAATTGATCGAAAAATTTAAACATCCGAAGGCCCGGTTTGATGCGGCAAAAATTCTGTCAGAGCACAATGTCATATGTGTTATGGATATCAGTGACGGCCTGGCCGGAGATGCCGGTCATATTGCGGCGGCTTCAAATGTTTCAATTAAATTTGATCCATCGGGTTTTAAGATTGATCCTGTTTTGGCAGAATTTTGTAACAAATATTCGTTAAATCCGGAAAAGATGATGTTTTCCGGCGGAGAAGACTATGAACTGATGTTTGCCTGTCAGCCGAAAATATTTGAGCAGATTAAGATCATGCTTCCTGAAGCATTTCAGGTCGGGGAGTGCAGAAAATTTTCAGGCACGTCGCTTAGGAATGTGCCAGCAGGTGTTGTGTCGTTCCAGCATGGAAAAGATAAAAACTCATAAAAATATTGCTATAGGAAGTTACAATCCAATATCAAGGATGTAGCCGTCAGCTAAAAGGCTATGAACATCGAACATCGAACGCCCAACGTCGAATTTTGAATAAGGTATTATAAACTATAAACTGGCGGAGCGAAGCGATTTCATCATTCGATGTTCAACGTTCGATGTTGGATGTTGGACGTTTTTTTATTCTGCCGCCATTGAATAGATTTATTTTCCGAAGGAACGGTAAAACCTTTTAGGGTCGCACCAGCAGAGCTGGTGATTTAATTAAATGCAATCAAGGAGTCAACCATTGAAATACAGTGAAGCTGCCCAGGGACGTATTTTTGTGATACGTCTTGAAGATGGGGATATCGTGCATGAATCCATTGAGGCGTTTGCCGTTGAAAAATC
This sequence comes from Desulfobacteraceae bacterium, assembly GCA_021162325.1. Lineage (GTDB taxonomy): Bacteria > Desulfobacterota > Desulfobacteria > Desulfobacterales > Desulfosalsimonadaceae > SURF-3. The sequence continues at coordinate 4,711 of JAGGYV010000282.1, forward strand.
CATTCGGTCCGCAGCGCTGATTATTATTGGCGGCGCGGATAAGACAAGCCGGCTGGTGGTGGGGCCTGAAGACGGGCGCGCAGAAAGAATTGTGCCCATGACGCATATGCTGAACAACGTGCATGAGGCTGTCGGCACGGGAACCATTTTTCCGGACAAAGACGGAAAGCCGGTGCTGCATATGCATATGGCCTGCGGCAGGAACAATGATTCCGTGACCGGATGCGTCAGGACCGGTGTTAAAGTCTGGCATATCATGGAAGTGGTTCTTTTTGAGTTAATTAACAGTCGTGCCAGAAGATCCTATGATAAAACCACCGGTTTTGAATTGCTGTCACCGTGATAGCTGAGATTGGCGCATCTACTGCGTCAAATGTTTCTCCGCATAGACGACTTAGTGCGCATATTCTTAAGCACAATAACAGATTTAACCAAATATTTAACGGGCGGGGATAAACCCCGCCCCTACGGGAAATGCCATAAACCCAATGTAGGGGAGGGCTTCATGCCCTCCCGGGATGCTCCCGGGATTCGTGAAAGTAAGGAGAAGACGAGTGATCATACCTGTTGTTCTGGCTGGCGGTTCCGGTACGCGGCTTTGGCCCATGTCCCGTGAATTTTATCCCAAGCAGCTGCTCAATCTGACCGGTGAGTACACCATGATTCAAAATACGCTTTTGAGACTGAATGATTTTGAAAAAATGGCTCCGCCGATAATCATCGGCAATGAAAAACAACGGTTTATTATTGATCAGCAGCTACGCGAAGTAAATATCCGTCCGTCTGAAATTTTTTTGGAACCCGTTGGAAAAAATACAGCCCCTGCGGTTGCCGTTGCCGCATTAAAAGCAGAGACAATGGACCCGGAGGCTTTGTTACTGGTGCTTCCTGCGGATCATTTGATCAGTGATGTGCAAAAATTTCATAAAGCCCTGCGGTTTGCTGAGCGGTTTGCCGAACAGGGATTTCTGGTAACTTTCGGTATTGTGACGGACCGGCCGGAAACCGGTTATGGATACATTCGTCAGGGGCAATCAGCGGACGCCTTGATAGAAGGGTTTTCAAATGGTCCTAACGAGGCCTATACGATTTATGAATTTGTTGAAAAACCGGATCTTTTGACAGCAAAGCATTATCTGGCAACCGGAGATTACTGCTGGAACAGCGGTATGTTTATGTTCCGGGCGGCGAATGTTTTGGAAGAACTTCGGCGATTTGTGCCGAATATTGTCCATGCCTGTGAAAAATCAATTAAAAACGGCCACTCGGATCAGGGATATTTTTATCTTGAGCAGGCTGTGTTTGGGAAATGTCCATCGGATTCCATTGATTATGCGGTGATGGAGAAAACAGACCACGGAATCATGGTACCCCTTGACGCCGGATGGGATGATTTGGGGTCATGGGAGGCGTTGTGGCATGTGGGTGATAAAGATGCCTCCGGAAATGTAGTCAGCGGTGATGTGATATGCGTTGATGTGGAAGATTCGCTGATAAATGCCCAGAGCAGGCTGGTCACGGTTTTGGGTTTAAAGGACCTGGCCGTTGTGGAAACGCCGGATGCCCTGCTTATATCGTCTCTATCTAATACTCAGGGAGTAAAAAAAATAGTTGAAACGCTGAAGGCAGCTCATCGAAAAGAAGCGCAGGTGCACAAGAAAATTTTTCAATCATGGGGCTTTGTTGAAACAGTGGAAGCCGGTGAAAATTTTCAGATCCGCAAGGTGACGGTTTTCCCTCAGGCCTCTTTTAATTTTAATGGTCATAGCTTCAGTGCGGTCAACTGGATGATTCTTGAAGGCGAAGCCCATCTGAATATTGATGCCAAATCGGTTGAATTATCAACGCATCAATCGTTTTCTCTGGCAGCCGACAAATTAATTAAACTGGAGAATGGAAAACAGACGCCGCTGGTTTTTATCGAAGTCGCATCCGGAAATCTTACGGGGACAGACCATTTTGGTGTCAATTTTTAGCCTTTTTTTTAAATAATTAGAGCCTGAATGAATATATCGGTTTTTCGTAGGTTGGGTAGAGCCCGTTTTGACATGTTGGGTTTCGCTACGCTCTACCCAACCTACGAGAATCAACCCTTTATCCAAATTTAGATTCAAAGGGCGAAACCCAACAAATTATTACCAGTGGGTTTCTCGTTCAACCACTAATAAATTGGAATTTGGAATAGAAACGATCGAAGGAAATTTATGGAACCGATGCAGGCAATTATACTTGGTGTTATTCAAGGGCTGACAGAGTTTTTTCCGGTGAGCA
>JAGGYV010000285.1 GCA_021162325.1 Desulfobacteraceae bacterium
GATTGTTTTTTTTCCATTGTCAGGTTCCTTGATTATTATTGGTTTGTGTTTCAATGAAAAACATCATCAAGATTAATTCCACGCAAAATAAGGCTGCTCAAAATGTGCCACCCGGGTATTTTTTCCACAAATGGCGACCTCCCGGAACTGATAAATCATGGCAGCTGTCGGGGCAGCAATCCAGCTGTTTCCCACCGGCATCAGTAATATGGGATTTTTGCTCTCATTATTTTCATGAAGGATGGGCGCATCTTTTCGCATAAACTCCTTAACGGGGATGCGGTGAATCGATTCCACTTCAGCAGGATTGGGTGTTAAATCCGTTGCAACACCGCCCCAGATCACAACCGGAGAAATCACAAACCCGGAACGGGTGGTAAAATCATCCAACCGCCCCAACACATTTTCATGATCCAGTTTCAGACCGACTTCTTCTGAAAGCTCCCTGAGCGCTGTTTCCTCGGGCGTCTCGCCTTTATCCCGACGACCACCGGGAAAAGCCCACTGCCCGGAATGCTTTTTTAGCTTTGCAGCGCGTATTGTCAAAATCAGTGCGGCGTCATTATTCCACTTATCATACGGTGCCAGGCCATATACATTAGTACCATGGGCGACTGACACAACCGTAATGGCGACTGCAGCACGCTTAACGCCGTTGCTTTCATGTTTTTGAATATCAAATTTTTTCAGATTACCGGATATATGGCGGCATAACGCTTGATTACAAATTAACGTGTTCGGATTTATCATGTTAAAATTTTGCTTATCCTCCCATCATCCACTGCAACCGTCCGTTTTGTTTTTCAATGGCGGCTTCCGGACAAATTTCAAGGCAGCAGTAACAGCGAATGCACTTTTTGTAATCATATTCGGGAATATCTTTTTTCCCGGCTGATTGACTAATCGCCCCGGATGCACAGATCTTTTTACACTGGTAACAAAGCGTGCACTTTTCTTCACGGGGCACCGGCCGGTCCAGAAACAAATTCTTGAAAGTCGGCGTATTAAACGGCCAGCGAAACATATTTGAAAAAATCGAAGAACCGGTTGCCGGTACAAAATCATTGACGTGCAAATCCTGAATGGTATCACCGATAACAATAATTTCTTTGGCTGATGAAACACCATAATCTCTTTTAAAGCCATTGACAACGGTCAAGGCCTTTTTGATATCAAGACCGGCAATCATTGTCGCCACATAATCAACCGCAATGCCGTTTTCGCCGGCTAAAACCGCGTTCAGCCATTTTGGCTTTCCCGCAGGACCCGGGCCCTCTCCTTCCTGAGCACAGATCGCGTCCATAATGTGAATGATGGGTTTTGGCGGTGTCATACCATAGGTCATAGCGCCATATAAATCGAGCAGAAATTCGGCAAAATCATCATGAACAGGGGCCCGTAAATGCATTTTTGATTTTTCGATCCCGGGGATGGCCCCAAACAGCAATTTAACGGCCCCGGTAATATAGGTTATTCCGTGGGTTTTAAATTTCGGCAGGCTTAATATGATATCTGCGTCAAAATAGGCAGCCGATATATCAAGGTGCTTGAATTTTTTAGCCGCATCAAAAATAAGCCTCCGGGTAATGCCCGGATCGGCAACTTCAACACCCTCATTTTCCACGACCGCAGCATAAGCGGTTTTTTTGATGACCCGTTCAAGGGAATGAATGGCTGGAGACTCTACCAGGACCGGCGTGCCGTTATTTTCTTTGACAATCTGAACAACCGCTCTGAAAAATTCATGATGGGTAATAATTGCCTTTTCTTCTTTTGCCGGCATCAGCAGATTCGGCTTTACCACAACCCGGGTTTTATTGAACTGCTTAACGTCAAAACCGATATTTAAAAGACTCTGAGCGATCTTCTCTTTAAGATTTTCAAGCGTATAGTCACGGCATTGAATTAAAGAAACATCCGGCATATTTTCTTCTCCATTGGAATCCGCATAAAAAAGGATATGGTTGAAGTTAACAAGCTCGTAAAAAATCGAATTCCGATGGCAAAGAAAAAAGCTCCACCAAATCCTAAAATTGGCGAAGCGCGCAAATCCTGAGTGATGATTCGTATTTAGTGTACTATGAAGAAGCGAGGGATGCAGCGCAACAAAGAATTTGGACTTTTTACGAAGCCATCAAAATTATTCTGAACCTGGACGGACGACAAATTCATCACTGCATATGATAATTCCGGTTGAAGAAATAACATCCACCCGCCATGTACCGGTCCATTCCTTAACAATTCGTTTTGAAGACCATGTTCGCCAGGATCTTGCGTTAACCGCTAAATCCACAATTGCCATCTGCGTATCGTTATAATACCAGACATGTGAAATAGATGTATTATCCTCGATAATCGACAATTTGGTATAGCAAAATACCCGTTCAATTGAATCCGGAAAATGTGTTTCAATGCCCACAGGTTTTCTATGATCGATTCCCATGCAAAAAACCATCTCATTGACAGTAACCGGGGACGCTTCCAGCGCAGAAGATATTAACGGCAGACATAACATCAAAATAACAATCAAACACTTTTTAAAAAACATATGACCTCCGTAAATAAATTTAAACATCAATCAAACAGTAATTTCAACAGGTCAGCATAAAAAAACCTGATGTACCACTTCCGGTTTGCCTGATAGATTTATCATCACATCGCTCTTTAATAATTGCTCAATAAGAACTTGAAGCAATATTTTTTCTATCTTACCAAGAATTTCTAATTAAGGAAACCCTAAATTAGTTTATTTATCTCTGTTTAAAAGGGTTTCGACAAAATTAAGTTGACATATTGAGCACTGTTCAATAATTTGAGCTATGTTCAAAAAAAATATAGTCCATCTAAACATATTTTCCGTATAACCGTCTTTATAAAAAGGAGACCCTCATGTATGATTTTCTATTAACCCCTGAAGAGCAGGAATTAAAAAAAGAAGTACGGGAATTTGCCCGTGAAGAAATTTCCAGTGATTTTTTAAGGAAAATGGATAAAGACGAAATCATCTATCCCCGTGAATTTGTCGAAAAACTGGCGGCTAAAAATCTGCTTGGAATCCGCTTTCCTAAAAAATACGGGGGCCGTGGAATGAGCTGGGTGGCGGAGGTCGCAGCCTTCGAGGAAATCGGATGCTTAGGGATCGCTTTGGGGTGTGCGTTTGC
>JAGGYV010000074.1 GCA_021162325.1 Desulfobacteraceae bacterium
CAGCACAATGTCATTCCGGCATGCTTCCCCGATAGAAACATTCGAGGACAAGCTTAGCCGGAATCTATGTTCGGATATAGCACATAACTGGATTCCCGATAGAAACATTCGGGAATGACAAATCTGCTTTGGCCGAAACGATGATCAAGGCCGAAATTCACTTTAAGAATGATGGAGCGTAGCGACAACAATCAATTTTCAATTTTCAATTTTCAATCAGGCCCAAAAGAACCCACGAAAAAACCAAAAGGAGCGGATATGAATCAAAACTGGGAACACCACCGAACGCATCAGAGGGTATTTTTTTCCCACAAAGCCGGTTTGACGGCGTTACTATCCCTTCCCGGTCTCCGGAGTGCTATTCCATCAAAAATTGTGGATCTCAGTCTTGGGGGCATGGCTTGCACCCTGCTGCGGCATCAGAATTTGATTTTTCATAAAAAGGATTTCCTCAACCTGGTTGAATTCTATAATCTGGAACGCAAACGGATCACCGCCAATATATCAATGGAAATTCGATGGGTGCTTGATGCGGAAAATTTTAATAACATCGGGTTGGGTTTTCGCTTCATCGACCCCGGCGAAACAATGAAACAAGCGTTAAGGACGTTTATTGATCAGGGCCTTGATGCACAGCATGTCGGGATTCAAAAAACCGATACGCAGGCATTTGTAAAAAAAGAGATCCAGGTGAAAGTGAAAACTGAATATTGACGGCTTCGTAAAAAGCTTTTCATGGTGACGCATCACCACTGTATCAGAAAATAACTTGTCCATCATTTCAAATGTTTATGAATGAGTTATTTGGAAGCTATGCAACGCCTTTTTATGACGCAGTATCCATTAATAAGTGAATCCATGCGCATAAACAATTTTTCCCCGCAGAGGCGCAGGGACGCTGAGAAATTATTTCTCAGCGTCCCTGCGCCTCTGCGGGAGATAATGCTTTTAAGATTTACTTATTCGGAAGTCCAAATTCTGTGTTGCGCTGCATTCTTCGTTTCTTCAAAGTACGCTAAGTACGAATCATCACTCAGAATTTGCGCGCCTTGCCAATTTTATGAGACTGGTGAACTTTTATACTTTGCCGTCGGAATCCGACTTTTTACGGGACTATCAATATTGAATAGTGAAAATTGAAAAATAATAGAGCATAGCGACACCCGCCAATTTTCAATTTTCAGTTTTCAATATTCAATTTAAAGGAATGACACATGGACTCCGGAAACAATATCCGCATACTCTTAATTGAAAACAATTCGGTCGATGCGCGCCTGATGGCTGAGATGCTGTCCGAAACCCGGCAGGTTCAAATCGATCTTTATACTGCCGATTGTTTGAAAAAAGGCCTGGAGGTGCTCATTGAAAACAGCTTTGACCTGTTGCTGATGGATTTGAATCTGCCGGACAGCGCAGGATTAAAATCCTTTGAAAAGGTAAAACAAAATTTTCCGGTTTTGCCCATCGTGATCATGACCGGTTTAGATGATGAGGAGATCAGCGTAAAAGCTATGAGCCTGGGTGCTCAGGATTATATCATCAAGGGTAATATCGGCGCTTCCGGCATGGAACGCGTTATCCGGTATGCCGTAGAAAGGAAACGGTGCGAAGCCGCCCTGCATTCCAGTCTGACGTTTTTGGAAACACTCATTAACACCATCCCCAACCCGATGTCTTACAGAGACAACACCGGTAAATTTCTTGGATGTAATGACGCATTTGCCAAACAAATTCTCGGGCTGGAAAAAGGCGAGATTATGGGTCGAACGCTTTTTGATTTTCCCGATAAAATCCCAAATGATATGGCAAAACACTACCAACAGCAGGATGTTGATCTTTTGGAAAAAGGCGGTGTCCGGTCTTATGAGGCAGAGTTGAAATGCGCGGACGGGATTTTTCGGGATTTTTATTTTAATAAGACGGTTTATCGCGACATATCCGGTAATGCCGCCGGCATTATTGCAATTTTGCAGGATATTACCGATCGTAAAATCAAAGAAAGAGAAAGAAAAGAACTGGAAAGTCATCTTCATCAGGCGCAGAAAATGGAGAGCATCGGCACCCTTGCCGGCGGCATCGCCCATGATTTTAATAATATTTTGTCAGCCATTATCGGATTTTCAGAACTGGCCCTGGACAAGGAAGAGGATGAAGTAGATACCGCCGAAGACGTGAAAGAGATTCTTAAGGCCGGTTATCGCGCCAAGAAACTGGTGGATCAGATATTGACGTTCAGCCGTCAGACGGAACAAGAACTAAGTCCTTTAAGCGTTTATCTGATCGTCAATGAAGCATTAAAACTGTTGCGTTCCTCTTTGCCCGCCACCATTGAAATTAACCAGAATTTAAATACCCGTGAAGAGATCCTGGCGGACCCGACCCAAATCCATCAGCTTGTCATGAACCTGTGCACCAATGCCTACCACGCCATGAGGCCCAGCGGGGGTATTCTGGAAGTCAGTCTGTCGGAAGAAACAGTACGTGCCGGTGAATCCGCTCCGGTTCCAGACATGCGTCCGGGACAGTATATCCGGCTGACGGTAGGTGATACCGGTATCGGCATGGATGATGAAACCTTGAAGCGGATGTTTGAGCCGTATTACACGACCAAGCCCACAGGAGAAGGGACCGGTTTAGGTCTGGCAGTGGTGCACGGCGTGGTGAAAAGCCACAACGGATTTATAAAGGTGGAAAGCCGGGTCGGCAAAGGAACCGTATTTCAAATATTTTTCCCTGAAATAAAACGTATGGCAGAACAGATTGTCCGGGAAGAAGAAATATCTTTACCCCGGGGAACGGAACAGGTTTTGTTTGTTGATGATGAAGAAAATATCATTAATATTTACAGTCAAACACTTGAACGCCTGGGGTATTGTGTTGAATCGACCACATCCAGCACGGAGGCGATGGCGCTTTTTGAAAAACAGCCGGAAAAATATGATATCGTGATTACGGATATGACCATGCCGTACATGACCGGATATGATCTTTCCCGGGAAATGTTAACGATCCGTCCTGATATTCCCATTATCATGTGCACCGGATTTTCTGAAACCATCACAAAGGAACAGGCCATGGAGCTTGGAATCCGGGCATTTTTAATGAAACCGTTGTTAAAACGGAATCTCGCGGAAACCATTAGGGAAGTATTGAAAAGTGAAAAGTGAAAAGTGAAAAGTGAAAAGGGTTGATCTGATTTTTGTCAGAGGTGCCATATATTCGAAATTATAAATAGTGCCTGAACGAAAACCCGGAATCCCGGCTGTCATTACGAGGCGTGAGGAGCGAGCGACGACGTAATCCACTGGTTTTAATGAGATTGCTTCGGTCGTGTGCCCCATCGCAATGACAGAATATTCATAATAGAGGGTCTTTCCGTTCAGGGGCTAACTATTCACTGAACGAAAAGTCCGATTTCATGTAGGTTGGGTAGAGCCCACATTGACATGTTGGGTTTCGCTACGCTCTACCCAACCTACGAAAATCATGTGTTTAGCTAAACAAAATTCCAAAGGGCGAAA
>JAGGYV010000324.1 GCA_021162325.1 Desulfobacteraceae bacterium
CAACATCATGAGGTTTTAAAATCTATATTATGGCTATATTGGGCATTCGACAGATTTTTAGATATAAAAAGAAAACAGTTGTTCCTGCATACCATTGGACAGGCAGATAAAATTCAGCTTTATTTATATCAACCAATTTTCTCATTGTATTTCGATTTTCTCATTGTATTTTTTTCTAATTACGACATATTAATATAATGACGGATTTAAATAAATAATGCGATTTTCGATATAATTTTTTTCTTTACCGCCGGAGGTGACTATGAAAAAATGGCAATGTACGGTTTGCGGGTATATTCATAACGGAGAAGAACCGCCGGAGACATGCCCGGTCTGCGGGGCGGATAAAAGTCAGTTTGTTGAAATAACTGAAACAGAAAACGAACCCGCTACGGAAAAAACAGCTGGAACAACACCTGCCGCGCAACCGACTGCACTTGACACCCCGGCTCCGCCGCTTTTTTCTTTTGCTTCAATCACAACCCGGATACTCAAACATCACCTCCATCCCATCACCGTCCATTTCCCCAACGGTGTCATTCCGGTGGCGGTTGCGTTTATCTTTCTGGCGGTAATTTTTCAATTTGCCGGCCTTGCAAAAGCATCTTTTTACAATATGGTATTTGTACTCCTGACGCTTCCGGTCATCTTGTTCACCGGTTATAATGAGTGGAAACAGAAATACCAGGGTGCGATGACCAACCTCTTTATGATTAAAATTATTTCTGCATTAGTGGTGACAGCGACGGCGGTCATTATCGTTTTATGGCACATCATTTCTCCTGAAATGCTGAAAACGTCATCCGCCATGCGGACCTTCTTTCTTCTTCTCCATCTGATCATGCTCGCTGCAACCGGTATTGCAGGGCATCTTGGGGGGAAACTGGTTTTCAAAGACTAATGGCGTCGTAAAAAGTCCCATCTACTGCGTTGCAACGATTTTTCAGCCTCTCAATATACTACATGTATTATCTAAAGTCTGAAAAATCGTTGCGCCTTGTATATGAAACTTTTTACTTAGCCATATGGAACCATATGAAGGTCATGCAACGGTTGCGATAAACAATGTCTCCATCTGTTTTCTTAGAATCCTGATTTCTGCAATCACTGACTGTAATTTGGTGCGTGAAATCTCATGACAGCTGGCCAGATAATTTTTCTGGGCCGCACAAATGTACCAGGTACAAATCCACGGACGTTGCTGACGGGGAATCAAACAGCCCTCACCCCCCAGGTACCGGCAGACTTCCCCGGTTGTTCGGCGCGGCTGGCCAGGTGGCATCGCCTGATCCGTCATATGAATAAAGAGCAGATCCCTAAAGTCATATGAAACATCCGCAACCAGACAGCATGGTGCGGGGCACTGTGCACATGTCTCACGGCTTAGCCGGTCAAGCGGCGCATCAATAGACGCAAGCATATTTTTTATTTGATCGGCAGTTTCATTTACCTGATATAGCTGCTGCCAATGACGCCGGACCAGATACGCCATCGTGCTGTCAGCGGCCTGCCATAATGGATCATTACGCCAGGGCGGTGCATTATCTTCAAATGCACCGACACATACAGGTTCAATATGTAAAAAACTTATCATAGTGACGAATTATCACTGTTTAATAAAATGACTTATCCATTATTTCATATGGTTATATATGAGCTGCATAGAAGCTTGCTCTGGAACAGTACAATTGATCGGGTTTGATTTTCGGTTTAATTTTAATTGAATTTGCATATGAAAACATTATAATTATCTTATGTGATAATTCAAATCAGAGAAAGGGGCACTAACATGAAATGTCCATATTGTGGATGCCAAAAATTTTACGTAAAAGACACGGATGATGCGTATGACACATACGGATTCGATTGTGCGTCCGGAGCGGTCTGCTTTGATCCCGATATTGATAAGGCTGATATCCCGGAGATTTGTGACGATTCCCATATCTATTGTGAAAAATGTGCCTGGAACGGCAGGTATGAAGAAATAAAAATTTAATATTCATATTTCCAGATCAGGTCCAATGCGGAAGTCTGTTCATTATCAATCTGGGTTTCAAAATCAAAATATTTGTTTATCTCGTAAGTCACTTCCACTTTCTGCGTAACCGTGTCATCAAATCCCTGGCGAAAGGTGACAAAAACCCTGGGCAACACATACTTTCCCATGGTCAGAGAACCCTGGCGAAGCCCGCCGCTGCCGACGCTAATGTTAAGATAATCAATCCCCAGCGTATCACCAACAATGTCTCTGAGTTTGTCTACCGCTATCTGGCCGGCAAAACTGAGCGCTGCCTCTTCAGCCTGGAAACTCTCCTTTGCCGAAAGATCATCCGACCCCCGGCCGAATACCAGGTAAGAGATGATTTCAGCCTGGTCCATTGCCGGTTCACTGTCTAAAACCAGGTTAAGATACTCAAACGTTCCGGATAACCGGATAATAATTTTTACATCATCAATCACGGAGACTGCTTCAATGTCAAGTACCGGGTTAATGTCCTCCTGCCCGGTAAACGTTAATTCCCCCTGCTCGATCTGAAAAAGCCTGCCGCGAAACCGGTAGGTTCCCCTCACAGGAAGAACCGAACCATAAAGGACAAACGGCTTCTGAGGATCTTTTTTTAACTGAATATCTCCTTTAATCTCAACGAACTCATCCTTTCCCCGAAACCAAAAATCATTGGGTATCATCACAGCAACATCGGCAGTCAAAGGATCGAAAAACGCCAACGGTTCCGGGTCTTTTTCCGGAATCTGGAGCACACCGTTTTTGGCAGACACCGGCGCAATAATTTCAATTTCTGAAAATTTCTTTTCAAAAAACCGCTCCAGATTGACCCGCCCCTCTTCAACCTTGATTTTACCTGACAATACAGGGGCATCCCATGCACCGGAAAGGGTGATATCCGGATTAATCCGTGCGTCCACCCCGCTGTGAAACGGGATATATAATTGATCTCCCACGGCCCGGATATTAAATGTCTGCGGCTTAAAGTTGTCGTGCGTCAAAACACCTGACAGATTCAGGAAACCTTCTTTATCTCCTTTGAGGCTTAAATCATCTATAATAATTGTATTTTTAGCGAATTTAAGATCCGCGACCAGATTTTCATAAATCATTTTCTGTTTTTTCAGATTCAGCGCACCCTCTCTCAACTGCATCCGCCCCTGAACAACGGGGTGAAACAGATCCCCGGAAACAAATGCCGTGGCATCTAGAACACCGCTGATATCATATTCCGGATCATTGATAATATCTGATATCCATGAGATATCCACCTGATCCAGATCCATTCGGAAATCAAGCCCATCCTGCTCCGGCATAAATTTAAACGGATATAACGACAGGGCAATTAACGCTGTACCCTGCACATCCAGAAACTTTTCGGTATCACGGTAACCAGAAGCGGTTATCAGCACTTTGGAATCAGAATATTTAAGGGTTGCCGACATATCCGTCACCGGCAATCCCTCACTGGCGGAATTTTTGATGGAAGTTGTCATATTAATTACCGGGTTTTCCAGTGTTCCGTTTAATCGGATATCTGATGACAGCAGACCTTGAAATTTTTTACCGCCTTCCCAAAACCCGAAAATCCGCTTAAGATTGACGTCACGCAACGTCAAATCAGCCGACACTTCCGCCGACGGGATCAAACCCGCTTCACCGTTCAGGACAAGAGACGCATTCCCGGAATCCAAGTGCAAAGAATCGACAAGGATACGGTCCCGGGAGATTGTCAGTTTCACCGGCTCGCGGTTGACCAGCGGCGGCTGGTCAAAAGACACCAGTGTCATTTTCTCAATAGTGACTTCCTTGACCGGTTCCAGCCAGTGACTAATATTCCCGGAAAGTGTACACATCCCTTTCTGCCCGCCCTGTATATCGATATCCACACTGACAATTTCCGGGTTCATTGTTGTATTCAAATCCATCAAAGAAAAAGACAATCCATTGATTCGAATATTTTTCAGGCTGCTTGTGGCTGTCATGTGAAAATCATGAAAATCTCCGCTCCAGTCACCTTCCGCAGTCAGAAAATCTGCCGACATATCCTTAAATTCGACCTTTTCAGCATTTATTATTGCTGTGATATCAGGCCTTCGCCAATTGCCGCCAATATTTGCGGTAACTTCAGCACTGCCTGCAAGCGATTCCGCACACCCTATCTCCGGAATCAATGATTTAATTAATTTTATATCCGGAAGGGCAGCGGCCACCTTAAACTGACAGGTCTCATCTTTGATCGATGCCATGCCGCTAACAACGGCAGTTCCTTGTACGGTTTCTATATCAAATCGTTTGACAGTGACTTTCTCATCCTGCCAGGACGCTTCGAATTCCGCTGACTGAATATCAATACCCATCAAGCGTGACGGATTTATCCGGCAGACAGCCTCGGCAGTCATTCCTTGCTGGTCAAACGTTTTAGGAATAAAGAGGGTGGAACTCACGTTCCCGTTGATACTGCCGACATATTGAGTGTCATTTACCAAAGTTTCCGGATTCAAACCTTCAATGTCTGCGGTGAATTGAATCTGATTGTCCTTGTCGGATGCCATGATCCCGGCCAAAATTCCGCTGCCGGCAAGCTTCCCATAGGGCGTTTTAAATTGCAGATCCTCAAAAATAAAATCATCCCCGGCAATGCGGACGCCCAGTTTTGCAGTGTCAATCAAATAGCCCCACATTTGGGAAGATGTGAGATCCAGAACGATCCGCCCGATTTGATCCGGCATGCCGATTTTCTGCCAGACGAGTGAAAAATCCGTATTCAAATTGCCGGGAAAAGAGTTTAAATCAAGAGCTGGCAGCACGGACAAATCCAGGCCGATGATTTTCCCGGCAATATCCAGGCTGACATCATTGGAATCATCAATGATGACCAGTCCCTGTGTCTTTATATGGCATGTGTCCATGCGCAGATCCACTTGACAATCCATGTTCGAAACCGGGCCTTTGACGGCAATATTCCCGGAAACAATATCCTCATCCGGCATCTGAATCGGGAACGCCTGCCCGAACTCGCCCAGAGACAATGACTTAATGGCGGCACGAAGATCCATATTGAACATATTCGGACCTGTATTGGGAAACCGCATCAGACCGTTTACCGTAAAATCAGATTTTCTTCCTTTAATCCGAACATCTGCGACATCCAGATGACTTTTGCCGAAATCGTAGCGGATAGCACCCGACAACTCCCTTATATCCACATGGGGATTGTCCATTCGCACCGCCAGCTTCCTGATCTTTGCATAAATGTCTTTTCCGATATCCAGCCTGGCCTGACATTCTATACCATTGAAATGACGAATAATTTCATCCGTATCCGTTTGTTGAATAATTGTAACGTCTGAATTGTGGATCAGCAGGCGCCTGATTTCGACTTTGTATACAGGGACCGTCGAAGGCCCTGATATTTCTCGACTGGAATTTCCAGGCAAGGGCGGCGGCGAATCTTCTGCCGGATGTTCTAACGGGTCTTCCAATGCCGGCATTTCAAAATTCCACAAGCCGTCTTCTGCCTGAAGCAGATTCACCGATACGCCGTCTATCGTCAGCCGGTTAATCCACAGCACCCGCCCCAACAGCATGGGGATGCTGTATAAAACATCGATGCGATTGGCCGATATCAATGACTCGCCAGTCTCGGCATCCAACAATTCAACACCTTTGATTTCAAAATGGGAAAACAGGTTGCCGCAGAGTTCCTCAATACGGCAGACGGCCCGGGTATTTTGCGCGATGGCGTTTGTTATAACCCCTTTGATCGCATCCCTGACAGGGCGGGTCTGAAGGGACAGGAATACGCCGACAAACACAATGAGCGATATTGCTGTCAAGTAAAGGGCTACACGGGCAATCGCATCTTTTTTATTTAAATTTACCATTTTATCAAATAATTACCATAATCATTCGTAACTTCTCAATAAGTCAGGACAAAATATTGGTTCGGATTTATGGTGAAACCATGTAGCGGAGATCTTTAGACCTCCATATTTAAATGGAAACCTAAAGGTTTCCGCTACAAAGAGTCCTTGCCATACCCGAGCTTTTTGAGAACATACCATTATTCTAATCGGGATATAGTTAACGCGCTTTCCTGCACCTACCCGCTAAACACCTTCAGCCTTCCACCTATCTGCCTAACAGATTGCTGAAAAACGTTATGAGCGCAGTCAAGACAAGGCAAAATTCGACGACGAAGACGTAGTGCTTTACTTCAATGGCTGAATAACGCAATTCCTGAGTCGCTCCAGCCTGTTAAAATGTCTGTCCAATATTAAAATGCAAGTACCACCGGTCCTTATTCAGCAAATCGACCAGCAACGGATCATCGCTTGCTGTGCTTTTCGCCGGGTTCAACTGATACCCAAAATCAAGCTGGATCGGCCCGATAATCGTATGATATCGCAAGCCCAGACCGCTTGAGTATCGCAGATTTTTAAAATTTACATGGTATGATTCAGAATCCAGCGCCCCCGTATCCAGAAACAAAACGCCGGAAAAATCATTGTACACCGGGAACCGGACCTCAAAGTTGCCGACAAACGATGACAAGCCGCTGATATCAACAATGACATCATTTTGATCGATCACGCCGAGTTTTTCAAAACCATACCCCCGGACCGACTTACTGCCGCCCAAAAAAAACTGTTTGGAAATCGGTATGTAGTCCGTATCCCCGGTTTCTTGAATTGTTTTGAAAGCCATCCGTCCAGCAATCACAAGGTCCCAGGGGAGCGGAATAAACACCTTGGCCTCAAAACCCGGCCGGATATAATCAATTTCCGACCCGAGATAGCCAGCGGCATTTTCAATTGAAAAACTGACCGATGAACCCTTTTGTGAGTTTAACACATCATCAACTGTACTACGCATAAGATTGAATTTAACCGATGAGACAAGGTAATTTTCCGTATCTCTGGGATCAATCAGATCTTCGGAATCTTCAACCCGGATATCGTCAGGCCGGTTGACCTCCAGGTTATAACCGATGGAAGAAAACCAGTGGGTTGACAGCTTGCGGTAGAAATTAACCTCCGAACTGGTCCGCCAAAGGGTATAATAATCTTTTTCTTCACGTTCAAAGCCAGCTGTTGAAACCAGGTTATTTTTAGCAGACAAAAAATACGGCAAAGAATACTCCGCGTAAATATTTTCCACAATGTCGGACCGCCGGGCGCGCAACGTCAGCCTGTCCGCCCGGCCGCTTAGATTCCGGTAACTCCACCCGGCCTGAAGTCTCACTCCGTCATCCGTGCCATATCCCACACCGAATTTCACACTTTGTTTTTTTCGAGGCTTTACCTGGATATCAATGGGAACCGTATTAATCTCTATTTCCGGCTCTCCCATCTTAATCACAGCTGTTTTAAAAATATTTAAATCAAACAGGTTCTGCCGGCTCTCGTCCAGTGCTTTAGCGACAAATTTTTTACCGCTTTCTAAAGATATTGCCCGGCGAATGACTCCTTCACGGACATACCCTTCATGCCCCGTGATACGGATATCGCCAAAATGATATGGCTGTCCCGGATCAATTTCAAAACTAATATCCGCTGAATCATCATTTAAGTCAACGGTTGCGTGGGCGCTGACGATTGCAAAAGGATAGCCCTGATTCCCCAACAATTTCCGCACCAACGCTTTGGACTGATCGTAGGTTTCGGTCTTAAATATTTTGCCGGATGCCAGCAAAAGGATTTTTCTGATCCGGGTCTCAGATATGGATTCAAGTTCGAACAGGCAGTCAATCATGATATGTCTGATAATGACCGGTGGGCCTTCTATGATTTTAAATGTTATGTCATATTCCGGAAGCAGATCATTTTTCGAAGCATTGCTTTTATCCGTTAATTGCTCCGACGATTTATCCGCATTTATTTGCTCAAAAGAGCCTTCTTCATCATCTTCTTTTTGGGATGGTGCCACGTGATATTCAACTGTTGTCTGATAATACCCCTGTGCCTGATAATACTGCTTGATGCGCAGGGTGTCGTCTTCAATATCCTTCATATAAATAACCGGATGATCCGCCCAGAATTCCCAGACCGGCGGTGTTTTGGCGGCAAGTGATTCTGAAAATTCCTTTTTATTTATTTCATTCACTCCGGTAAAGATGACTTTCCGGACCTTAAACAAAATATTAGCCGCAGCTCCGGCAACAGACGACCCGGCCCCCAGAATGATCATCTGGGCCATTAACAGAACTATGATCGAAAGATCAACTCTTCTCAACACCATCGCTCCTCAGAACAAGATCCAGCATCATCACGTTTCCCAGCTGTTTGGCTTCCGCTTTTTTTCTGGATTCCATCAGCGCCTGGAGCATATTGTTCTGTTCCTTCCCTTCAACATGCCAGTCTCCGTCCCCTTCATGACGAAGCGCAGCACATACGTCCAAAACGCTGATCAGTCCAATGTTTTTAGACGGCTGGAAAGTAATTTCGTCATCGCCTATTTCCTGGAGCAACCCGCAGTCACATAGCTTCTGTGTAATTTCCCTGACAAGACGGACCGGCACAGCCAGCGCATTCGATAAATCTTCCACCCCCATATGCCTTAAGGCATTATGAAATGTCCAGGCGACTTTCAGCATAATGTTTAATGCCATTTCTTCTTTCTGATCGTATGCCACATCATAGGAGTTAACCTCCTGCTGGTATGACCGGACATTCTGAATGGCATATGATAGCTGGGCACCGATCAGCACTATGATCCAGCTAAAATACAGCCATATAATAAAAATCGGCAAGACCGCAAAGGTCCCGTAAATCGTATTGTATTTTGCCACACCAATGTTAAATTCCGTATAAATCCGGAATGCAGCCTCCCACGTACTTCCGCACAAAATCCCTGCGATCAGTGCCGGGAAAAATTTTACCCGTGTGTTCGGCATAAGATAATACATGGCGGTAAAAGCGATACAGAGAATGGCATGGGGTAATATCTTGTAAAAAAGGACAAAAAAATGTTTAAACGCCTGGTATTCCATCAACGCGGTGATAATCGTGTTTGAAGAAAAAGACGCAATCATGGCGGTTGACAAAATCATCAAAAATGGGCCTAAAAACAGCACACTGATATAGTTTGATATTTTTCGGGGAATTGTCCTCTGGCGGGTCACTCCCCATAGTTCATTGAATGTTCTTTCCACATTACTGAGCATCATCACGGACGCATAAATTAAAAGGGCGGTACCAAACGCGCCCAGCGCCTTAAAATTCGTGTTGGAAATATACAAGATGATTCGAGCTGTCAGTTCTTCCTGGCCGGCGGTCAGGTAATTGATCAGGCCTTCTAATCGGGTGTGAAACCCCAACCCCTTTAACATGGAAAATGCAATAGCAAAAATCGGGACAATGGCAAGGATGGTGCTGTAGGAAAGGGCAGAAGCACGCAGGAGAATTAAGCGATTCTTTAGGCCGTGGACGGTCAGCAGAATAATTCGCACTGCCTGACAATAAAAAAAATATAACCGACCGGCATCCTTGGGGTCATGCCATACTTCATTTCGTAAAAAATCGGAAAGCTTCCGCAGATACGCTATAATCCCGCTCATTCCACCTCCCCGTTATAAAGAAAGTTTGAAGTGACTAAAGTGATCTAAAGTGACTAAAGTTCTGGACTGCGCTAACGCGCAATTATTTTTAAACTTAAAATTGACAATGCCGGAGGCATTAACCACAACTTTAGAGCACTTCAAACTTTAGCTCACTTTTAACTTTATCAGCTTCCACCAGCAAAGTAAAAAGTTCAAGTTCGAGACGCCGCAAATCCCGAAGAACGAGGCGTACTCTGTTTACTCCGCAGAGATGAGGGGTGCAGCGCAACGAAGAAATTGTGCTTTTTACGAAGCTGGCAACAGTCCGTCAAAAAAGTCATTACCCTTATCATCCACAATAATAAAGGCCGGAAAATCTTTAACCGTAATCATAAAAACCGCCTCCATGCCCAGCTCGGGATATTCGAGGACCTCCACTTGTGTGATGCATTCCTTGCCCAGCCGGGCGGCCGGGCCGCCGATGGATCCGAGATAAAACCCGCCATGGGCTTTACAGGAATCAGTCACCTGCCGGGACCGATTCCCCTTTGCCAGCATCACCATGGAACCGCCATGTTTCTGAAATTTTTGAACATAGGGATCCATGCGTCCGGCAGTGGTCGGGCCAAAGGAGCCTGCGGCAAAACCTTCCGGGGTTTTGGCAGGACCTGCGTAATAAACAATATGGTCTTTTAAGTATTGCGGCAGATCCCCTTTCTTTTCCAGTCTGTCATAAATTTTCGCATGGGCAATGTCCCGGGCGACGATAATTTTACCGCTCAGAAGAAGACGGGTGGCCACCGGATATTTACTTAATTCATTGCGGATATCATTCATGGGCTGATTTAAATTAATATGAACCGCTTCAGAATCCTCAGCCAAAGAAACAGGCAGAAATCGTGCCGGATCTTTATCCAGCTGTTCTAAAAAAACACCGTCCTGATTGATTTTTCCCTTGATATTTCGATCGGCACTGCAACTCACCCCGATCCCTATCGGGCAGGAGGCCCCATGCCTCGGCATCCGGACGACCCGGACATCATGACAAAAATACTTGCCGCCGAACTGGGCACCAATGCCCAGGTTACGGGAGATTTCCAATAATTCCGCTTCAAGTGAAACATCCCGGAACGCATGACCGTTTTCATTTCCCTGCAC
>JAGGYV010000173.1 GCA_021162325.1 Desulfobacteraceae bacterium
GTTAAAAGTGAACTAAAGTTTGAAGTGAGTCCCGCAGGGCGTGATTATGTTTATTAACTTGGCAACAAAATATCCACTTCATTCAAAGTACAGCAGAAAACCAAAATTTAATTAACATACTAAAAAAACTGGATTCCCGCCTTCGCGGGAATGACGGCGGGTTCACAATGTTTTGCATGTATAATCGCCGGTTTAATAACGCCTTCAGCCTTTTTAATTTTTATGTTAAAAATGATCGCGCATTTTGCGCAGTCCATAATTTTAGGCATTTTAGATCACTTTAGTCACTTCACACTTTTTAAGTTTTTAAAAAAGTTTACCCAAAA
Source organism: Desulfobacteraceae bacterium (assembly GCA_021162325.1). GTDB lineage: Bacteria > Desulfobacterota > Desulfobacteria > Desulfobacterales > Desulfosalsimonadaceae > SURF-3. The sequence goes on from JAGGYV010000173.1 coordinate 327, forward strand.
AACAAAAAGTAGAGATAAGAAACTTAAGTTGTTTGGCCTGACAAGGAGGCATGAATGAAACTGAAAGAAGCCCTTCAACGTAAAAATTTTGTCGTCACTTCTGAAGTCCAGGCACCCATGGGACAGGAACCTGAAGAACTCGTAGAGAATCTCAAGATGGTCCGGGGCCGGGTGGATGGCGTATCTCTGTCGGAGAATGAATTTGAAGGGGTGGTCGGGGATACCATTAAAACCTGTGAGGTATTAAAAGAAAATCGTTTTGAATCCATTTACCAGACAACCACCCGGGATAAAAATCGTCTTCAGCTCCAGAAGGATTTGATAGATGCTCATGATGCGGGCATTGATAATCTGCTTGTGTTTACAGAAGATTATCGGATAACCGGTGACAGTCTTCAGGAAATGATGTTTTTTCATGTGGATTCCGGCAAGCTCAATTCCGTTCTAGAGCATATCCGGGAAGGTCGAACCGTGGAAGGCCAGGAACTTGAGGCCAAAGCGGATTTTCTGCTGGGTTCGGGCGTGGAATCTTCCTGGGGGAAAAATGTACCGGATCTGGAAATGAAGGAAATGGAGGAAATGACGAAAATCGGCACCGGTTATTTTCTGACCACACCGATTTTTGATCTGGATCGTTTTGAAAAGTTTTTGCGCCAGACCAAAACCTTTGGTGTGCCGGTCATCGCAGAAGTGATGATATTGCGCACGGCCGGTATGGCCCGATTCCTCAATCGTCATTTAAAATCCGGTCTGGTTCCCGAATGGATGATCCAAAAATTGGCCAACGCCGTGGATAAGGAAAAAGCCAGTATGGAATTGTTTGCGGATACTGTCAAAGGGTTAAAAGACCTTTGCCAGGGTGTCCATATTATTACAATAGGGGGTGAAGAAAAGCTGAGACATTACCTTGACGCTGCTGAACTGAAATAAAAAATCTCCTCTCATCTGAAAATACGACCTGAGCTAAAAAAACACCCGTATCCCTATCAACCGAATACAGGGAGCCGCTTGTGGAAAGTATTTTTCTCAAAATCAACGGTCAAAAAATTACCTGCCCTTCCGGCACCACTATATTAGAGGCTGCCGGGCAAAATGGTATTAAAATTCCGACACTCTGTTATCATCCGGATCTGAAGCCTTATGGTGCTTGCCGAATCTGTCTGGTTGAAGATGAAAAAACCGGGCGCCTGATGGCATCCTGTGTAACACCGGCAGCGCAAGACATGTCGATATTAACCGATACCCCGCGGATACTTAATCATCGCCGCAATATTGTGCGATTGATGATGGCGGAACATCCCGAGTCATGCATTGTCTGCAGCAAGGGAAACCGGTGCGAGCTGAGAAAAATTGCTGCTGATCTGGGGGTCGGTGATTCCGGTCTTTATCCCATGCCTAACTATACGCCGTATGAACAGCTGAATCCTTTTATTACACGGGATCTCAGTAAATGCATTTTGTGCGGAAAATGCATTCGCGCGGATCATGAACTCGTGGTCACCGGCGCCATTGACTATAATCATCGGGGGTTTTCTTCCCGTCCGGCAACGCTTTATGAAAAATTCTTAGAAGACTCCATCTGTACTTTTTGCGGGACATGTGTCTCTATTTGTCCGACCGGCGCGCTGTCCGTCAAGAATACCCGGTATGTGGGTACCCCTGAAAAGGAGATTAATTCCATATGCGGGTTCTGCGGGGCTGGATGCAGTCTGACAATGGGTGTTTCCGGTGAAACAATTGTTGAAGTGAATCCCACAAAACGCAAAATTTCGGTGAATGGGGCCACCCTTTGTATGCGCGGTCATTTTGCAAATGATTTTATCAATTCTCCCGATAGATTGACCCGGCCGATGGTGCGGTTCCGGAATGAAAAGAACGAAAATAAAGAAAATAATAAAGATACACAGGTCGCTGTTTCGTGGGAAGACGCATTTGAAACGATTACTACCCGGTTATCTGAAATCAAACGCGAACACGGACCGGAAAGTATCGCATTTATCGGATCATCAAAATGTTCCAATGAAGAAAATTATCTGTTTCAAAAAATTGCCCGAGAAATTTTTGAGTCTCCAAATGTGATTAACGGCGGATATGCGACCGGTCAGAAGCTCCTGTTACATATTGATGATCGGACCCATGGGCGCTGTCGCGTCACAACCCTTGCCGATCTGGAGAGTGCTGATGTCATTTTTGTTATTAATACGGATCCCGAACAGACAGTGCCGGTGGCCGGATATCATATCAAGCGGGCGGCTAAGAAAGGTGCCCGGTTAATTGTTATTGATGCATTCAGGACAGACCTGTCATCGCTGGCGTCGGTCTGGATACGCCCGGTTTTATCTGAAAATACCCAATTTTACGCAAGCGATATAATCAATGCCCTGGCCGGAAAAATTATTACGTCCGGTTTCCAGGACAATGATTTTATCAACCAGTATACCGAAGGATTTGATCCATACAGCGCATCTGTTTCAGGGTGTGATTCACAACAAATTATTGAACAAATCAATATCTTCTTAGAGCCATTCAACCAGGCTGTTGAATTAATCAAAGAACGTAAGATCGCTTTTGTTGTCGGCGCTGATACGTTGAGTTATCCGGACGGCAATCAGCTTATAGATGCCGTCATCAATTTGGCTTTTTTGACCGGCAGCATAGGGGCAA
>JAGGYV010000308.1 GCA_021162325.1 Desulfobacteraceae bacterium
CCACCACCATGCCGGGAATTTTGAATGCGGCGCCAAGGACCACATTGGCGGTTTTACGGCCCACGCCAGGGAGTTTCACCAGCTCATCCAGGGTGTTCGGCACTTCTCCGTCATAGAGCTCAATCAGTGTTTTAGCGCAGTTTTTTAAGTTTTTGGCTTTGTTATGATAAAATCCGGTGGAGTGGATCAGGGTTTCAATTTTTTGAATCGGTGCGTTGGCAAAATCTTTTGGCGCTTGAAGTTTTTCAAAGAGCTTCGGGGTCACCGAGTTGACCTGTCGGTCCGTACACTGGGCGGAGAGGATGGTTGCCATCAGCAGTTGAAAAGCGTTTTTATGATATAACTGTGTCTTGACATCCGGGTATTTGGCCTTTAATATCTGACGAATTTTTCCAATACGGTTAGTGTTTTTTTTATTCATTTTATTCATTTTTAAGTATCGAGAATTTATTTAAGAATATTTGATTATGGTGCCTGTAAAAAAAGTTAAAGGATTGGGGCTGAGTTCCGGCGGCTTGGACAGCATTCTGGCGGCCCTTGTGTTAAAAGAGCAGGGCATTGATGTCTGCTGGATTGCGTTTGAAACGCCCTTTTTTTCTGCGGACAAAGCCCGCAAGGCTTCAATTAATAATGGAATCCCGATTATTGTCAAGGATATTACCGAACGCTACATGCCCATGTTGAAAAATCCGGCATGTGGTTATGGGAAAAATATGAACCCCTGCATGGATTGTCATGCGTTGATGTTTCGTATTGCCGGTGAAATGATGGAAGAAACGGAAAGCGATTTTTTGTTTTCCGGCGAAGTCAGGGGGCAGCGGCCCATGTCCCAGAACAAAAATTCATTACGGTATGTGGAAAAAAACTCAGGATTTGACGGCTCTATTTTAAGGCCGTTAAGCGCTAAAGTCTTACCTGAGACATCCATGGAGCGTGATGGTCTTGTGGATCGTGAAAGATTGTATGGTTTTTCCGGAAGATCCCGAAAACCACAGATGGCGCTGGCGGAAAAATTCGGTGTCAGAGACTATCCAGCACCTGCCGGCGGTTGCCTTCTGGCCGACAAAGGATACTCAACGCGACTGAAGGACCTTTTTGACCATCAGGAGAATATTGAAACGGCTGAAATGGATTTTTTGTCACACGGCCGACATCTCCGGCTTAATGAAAATATAAAAATTATTGTCGGAAGAAACAAGAAGGACAATGATAACTTGTTGCGTCTGTATCGGCAGGATTCTGATATCCTGTTGGAAATAAAATCCGTTCCGGGTCCGGTGGTGTTGATTCCGAACGGATGCGATCAGCAGGGAGTCAAGCAGGCCGCATCCATTTGTGCGGGATACAGCAAGGTGCCGGAAAATGACTCTGTTGAGGTAAGCGTGATTAGACCGGAAGGCCAGAAGGAAATTACCGTTACCCCCATACCGAGCATCGAGGTTCAGGATCTGTTGATTCCGTAAATTTTTAATCTGCAAAAATTATCAGATTACGTTTGATGGCAAAGAAAAAGGCCCACCAATCTTATGAAATTGGCGAGGCGCACAAATTCTGAGGAATGTGGTGTAGCTTGCTACTCCGCAGTCAATGTCATAGATTTAAGCCATATGCGTAGGGGAGGGGTTTATCCCCTCCCGCAAAATGGCGAACCATACCGGGAGGGGATAACCCCCTCCCCTACAGAGAGTCATCTTAAGTTAATGGCATTGACTCCGCAGTGACGAAGAAATGCAGTGCAACAAAGAATTTGGACTTCCAAATAACTCCATAATGGACGGTGGGATAAATCGTAGGTCGGATTAGCGCGTCAGCGCGTAATCCGGCGAATTTCATAGACTGGTTTGATAGAATTTTTTTTGTGGATTACGCGCTGACGCGCTAATCCACCTTACTGGGAAGTGTAACGAAATACATCACTTGCAGGGTAAGAAACCCGGCCTACGATGCGAATGCCATATACCCCGGCCATTGCCTCGGTTCGTCGGTCGGGATTCTTTCCCGACAATAATGTGGGCGATGGCGATAATCCAACGGTAAACGGAAAAGGGCCAATCGCCGGATAAGAAATCCGGCCTACGGTTTTGTACCATTAATGCTTAGGGAACTTCCGCTTCCCTTTGCGGACAACTGCCCACACGCTGCGGAAATGTCCTGCCCCTTGCTGTGTCGAATGATTGCCGTATAGCTTTTTTGGTGAAGCACTTCCTGGAATTTTAATATAACCGATTCTGTTGGTCGTTTAAACTCACTGCCCGAATGTTCATTAAACGGAATCAGGTTGATTTTTGCCTTTACCGGTTTCAGCAGTTTTGCCAGTCGATGTGCGTCTTCAACAGAATCGTTGATGCCTTGCATCAGAATATATTCAAACGTAATTTTATTTCTCGGGGTCATCTGGTAACGGGCGCAGGCTTCTATCAGCTGTTCTATGGGATATCTTTTATTAATCGGCATGAGTATGCTGCGAGTCCGATTATCAGTTGCATTTAAGGATATGGCCAGATTGATTTTCGTGTCCCGGCCCAGTTCATCAAATCGGGGAATCAGGCCGCATGTGGACAGGGTGACCCGGCGGGTGGAAAATCGCATTCCGCTGTCATTGTCCGTTAAAATATGGATGGCGCGGATGACATTTTCATAATTGGCCAAAGGTTCTCCCATGCCCATTAAAACAATGTTGGTCAGGCGTTTTTCGCCGGTAACATCTTTTAAAACGCCAAGCACCTGGTTGAGAATTTCGGCCTGTGTAAGGTTGCGGATCAGGCCGGATTTTGCGGTCATGCAAAATTGGCATCCCATGGCACATCCGACTTGAGTGGAAATACACAGGGTGTAATGATTTTTTTCCGGGATGAGAACGGTTTCAATACAATTGCCGTCGTGTAATCCAAACAGGTATTTTTTTGACCCATCGGCAGACGATTCGACCTGTTTTTTTTCAGGCATTGAAAAGGAAAAGTTGTCGGATACTAATTTTCTGTTATTTTTTGAAATATCAGTCATTTCGTTAAATGAATGAACCTGTTTCAGATAGATCCAGCGCATGATCTGGGTGGTGCGGTAGGGCTGGATTCCGTTTTTTTCAAACCATCGGGTCAGCTCTTCCCTGGTGAATTCTTTGATGTCCGGTTTTAATTCTTGCTTTAATTGCGGCAGTATTTCGGTTGAATGTTTCATTTGTATTTTAGATCCGGTTTTTGGGGATAAGATTATTTCTTTTAACCCCGGATAGATATAATATTTTAAGGTGGCTGTTATCAGACATATTTTACTTGACATAACATTTGTGAAATATTATTTTCAACAATTTAATTACAGGGCGTAAGACTTTATGTTTGATAATTTAAGTGACAGACTCAATACGGTTTTTAAAAAGCTTAAAGGACACGGCAAGCTTACTGAGAGCAATATTGAGGATGGCTTAAAAGAAGTACGGATGGCGTTGCTCGAAGCCGATGCCCATTATAAAGTTGTTAAAAAGCTGGTTGCCGATATCAAAAAACGTGCGGTCGGTCAGGAAGTGCTGTCGAGCCTGACCCCGGGGCAGCAGGTGATCAAGATCGTCAACGATGAGTTGACGGCATTGATGGGCAGCGCCAATGAGGCACTGGATCTTTCCGGTCCGCCGCCGGCATGCATTATGTTGGTGGGGCTTCAGGGGTCCGGTAAAACGACCACCGCCGGCAAGCTTGCCAATCTGTTAAGAAAACAGGGTAGACAGCCGTATCTGGTGCCGGTGGATGTGTATCGTCCGGCAGCGATTGACCAATTAAAAAAGCTGGCCGCAGAGATTTCAACACCGGTTTTTCAGTCAACCACTGATATGGATCCGGTTCAGATCTGTCGTGAAGCTGTTGTCGATGCTAAATCAGCTGGTTGCGACACCCTGATTCTTGATACAGCCGGACGTCTTCATATGGATGAAGAACTGATGGCGGAACTGGTTAATATTAAGAATACGCTGCATCCGTCGGATATATTGCTGGTGGCGGATGCCATGACCGGTCAGGATGCCGTCAACATTGCCCAGTCATTTGACAAAGCGCTGGATATCGGCGGGGTGGTTCTGACCAAGATGGACGGTGATGCCCGGGGAGGTGCCGCACTTTCCATCAAGGCCATTATTGATAAACCGATAAAATTTATCGGTGTGGGTGAAAAGCTGAGCCAGTTGGAACCGTTTCACCCGGATCGTGTGGCATCCCGGATTCTGGGGATGGGGGACATGCTGTCCTTCATTGAAAAAGCCCAGGGTGCCGTGGACGAAAAAAAAGCTGCGGAATTGGAGAGAAAACTCAGAAAAAATGAGTTTTCGCTGGAAGATTTTCGTGATCAGATGTCTCAGGTCCGAAAAATGGGGTCGTTAAAGGATCTGATCAAAATGATCCCCGGTGTCAGCAAGAGCAAGCAGTTTAAAAATATGGAGGTGGATGATCGTGAGCTGATCCGTGTGGAAGCGATTATCAATTCGATGACCCGTGCCGAGCGAATAAATCATTCGATTATTAACGGCAGTCGTCGAAAAAGGATTGCAAAAGGCAGTGGAAACAGTGTACAAGAAGTAAATAAGTTATTGAAAAATTATACACAAGTTTTAAAAATGATGAAGAAAATCAACAAGGGTGGATTTATGCGCGGAATGGGCCGCGGAATGATGCCTTTTTGAAGGAGTAAATTATAATATGGCAGTAAAAATCAGGTTAGCAAGATACGGTGCGAAAAAAAAACCGTTTTATCGAATTGTTGTTGCAGATGGACAGTATCCCCGTGACGGGAGATTCCTGGAAAATGTCGGTACCTATAATCCAATGGTAGAACCCAATGAAATTACCTTGAAAAAAGAACGAATTGAATACTGGCTTGGCCAGGGAGCAAAACCGACAGACACGGTGAACAGTCTGTTTAAAAAAGAAGGTCTTTAATTAGTTCATGATGTCAGTGTTGACAAACTCGTAAAAAGTCGGATTCCGATGGTAAAGAAAAAAGCGCCAAATTCGAGGCGCGCAAATCCTGAGTGATGATTCGTACTTAGCGTACTATGAAGAAGCGAAGGGTGTAGCGCAACAAAGAATTTGGACTTTTTACGAAGCCATCAAGTGTTGTTTTGCCTCTTAATCCTATTCCCAGCAGCTATTAAAAGGAGACGGACCATGAAAGATCTGATCACGTACATTGCGAAAGCGCTTGTTGACAACCCCGAAGAGGTAAAGGTTACCGAAATTCTGGGTGACCAGACGTCAGTCCTGGAGTTGAAAGTCGCTAAGGAGGATCTGGGAAAGGTTATTGGTAAACAGGGCCGCACGGCGCGGGCAATGCGGACACTTTTAAGTGCGTCTTCTGCTAAGATCAGAAAAAGGACGGTCCTTGAAATCGTAGAAGACTAGTGTCTCGTCAACTCTGAACTGACGCATATTGCTTGTCTTTTTTCGTGCCTGTGTCGTTACGACTTGAATCGCATAGCCCGCTATGCTCCTCAAGTCGCGCCTTGCTGGCACAAAAAATTACGGCGCAATCTTGCGCCATTTCATCAATGACGAGACCTCGGGCTATATGGATAAAGACGATACCCTTTTGATAGGAAAAATTGTTGGGGTTCACGGAATGAAAGGGTATCTGAAGGTCTATTCTTTTGACGAATCAATGGATCTGTTTGATCCCGGCAGGCAGGTCAGGCTCAAAAGCAGCAGCGGAACAACGAACACATTTACAGTGAAAGATGTTCAGGCGTATAAGAATGTTTTGCGGGTTGCCTTTGAGGAAATATCAGACCGCACGGCTGCGGAAGCGCTGACCGGTTCCGAGTTGTTGATTAATAGATCCGAGTTACCGGAGCCTGAAGAGGGAAGCTGGTACTGGTGTGACCTTATTGGCCTTGCGGTTTACGGGATTGACGGCACGTATCTGGGACACGTTGAAAATTTGTTTGAAACCGGGAGCAATGATGTTCTCGTTGTAAAACGCGGGGAAGCGGAAATCCTTATACCGGTTACTTCATCCATCGTCTGCAATGTTGATTTCAAAGAGCAAAAAATTACCGTCGATTTGCCCGAGGGACTGATATAAAGGGATCAATTCGATGGATTTTAGTATATTGACGATTTTTCCGGATATTTTTAACTCCTTTCTGTCACACGGGATTATCCGGCGGGCGATTGAAAGCAACATTATTTCCGTCAACCCGATGGATATCAGGGACTTTGCTTCAGGAAAACACCGGATAACAGATGATCGTCCCTATGGCGGCGGTGCCGGTATGGTGATGAAGCCGGAGCCTTTGGCCGGGGCGATTTCGGAAGCTAAAAGTAAAACACCCGGTGCCAGGATAATTTTGCTGTCACCTCAGGGAAGGCCGTTTAAGCAGTCGGTTGCCAGCGAGTTATCAATGCTTGACGGTCTTATTTTTATTTGCGGTCGTTATGAAGGGGTTGATGAACGGATTTATGAACTCATCGATGAAGAAATTTCGATTGGTGATTATGTATTAACCGGCGGAGAACCGGCGGCTCTGATTATTATTGATGCGGTGACCCGTTTACTCCCCGGCGCGTTGGGAGGAGAGGATTCAGCGGAGAAAGAGTCTTTTACGGATTATCTGCTGGAGCATGCCCATTACACACGTCCGCCGGTGTTTGAGGGGGAAGCGGTTCCGGATATTCTTTTGTCGGGAAATCATGGGGCCATTGCAGACTGGCGCCTGGAATCTTCACTTATCAGAACGCTGCTGAAACGTCCGGATCTGCTGGACAGCAAAAATCTGGGCAACCGGGAAAAAGAAGTATTACAACGATGGTGCGAATATATTGAACAACTTATTACGTCCTAAGCTGTCTGTTGCGTTGCTGCATCATCCGGTAAAAAATAAAAATGGTGAGATCATCACGTCTTCGGTAACGAACCTTGATCTGCATGATATTGCCAGAATAGCAAAAACATATGGCGTTGAATCTTTTTATGTGGTAACACCGCTGGAAGATCAAAAAGCGTTGGTTGAAAAAATTGTTTCACACTGGATTGACGGCTGGGGCGGAACCTATAACCCGAAGCGGAAAGAGGCCTTGGCTCTGGTAAAGGTCAAAGATTCCCTGGTTCAGGTTGTGGATGAAATCAAGGCTGATACTGGAATGGATGTCCGTGTTGTTGTGACATGTGCCACGGAAAAACAGCAGGCATTGCGGTTTGAAGATTTTCGGACCCGGTTGAAAGACCCGGCGCACGCGTATCTTCTTGCTTTTGGCACCGCATGGGGGTTGACGGATGAATTTATAGAATCATCGGATTTTGTTCTTGAACCCATAAAAGGTAAAACAAAATACAACCATTTGCCGGTTCGGTCGGCGGTTGCAATTATTTTGGATAGGTTGTTGGGAATATTCGATTGAGATTCACCGAGACCATTAGGACGTATTTATTACTGCGTTTTAAAATAAAATAAATTTAGAGGATTGTCATGGAAAAGATTAAACAGATAGAAAGAGAACAGTTACGGCTTGATCATCCGGATTTCTTTCCCGGAGATACAGTTAAAGTGCATGTAAGAATCAGAGAAGGTGAAAAAGAGCGTATCCAGATATTCCAGGGCGTTGTTATCAGTAAACGAAAAGGCACCACCAATGCATCCTTTATCGTTCGTAAAGTTTCTTACGGTATCGGTGTAGAGCGTGTATTTCCGTTACATTCACCCAGTATTTCCAAAATTGAGGTGGTGACTCATGGTCGTGTCCGACGGTCTAAAATCTATTATCTGCGAAATCTGAGAGGAAAAGCAGCCAGGATTAAAGAACGCCGCCGGGATCAGAGATAAGCAGTAATTGTAATCCGAATCTGTTTTTTTACGAGTATTGAATTGAATCGATCAGGTGGAACTGAATGTTTAAATAGTTCGTTCCGCCTGTTTTTTTTCTGTTTAATCTTGTTTTGGTTATTCCCCTGATTTTTTAGTTGGACGATTTCATACGCAAGATGCTAACATGACAGATGATGTGTGGGCGTTTGAAAAAGAGGCGCGATTAAACGGTTTTGAGGCCGTGGCCGGTATTGATGAGGCCGGGCGAGGACCATTGGCCGGTCCGGTTGTTTCAGCTGCCGTGATTCTACCGAATCCATTGCCGGTTAGCGGGATTCAGGATTCCAAAAAAATCAGCCCGAAAAAAAGAGAAAAATTATTCGATGAAATCCAACGGCATGCGATTGCCGTGGGTGTCGGTATCGTTGAGCCGGTTGATATCGATCGGATCAATATTCTGCAGGCTTCGTTATTGTCAATGGTCATAGCCGTTCAAAAGTTGCATCCGGTACCTGATTTTTTGCTGATTGACGGTATATTCCCCATTTCTTTTGATCTTCCCCAGAAAGCCATTCCCAAAGGCGACGCTTTAAGCATATCCATTGGTGCGGCATCGATTGTTGCCAAAGTCACCCGTGACAGAATAATGGAAAACTATTCGAAAGAATATCCGGAATACGATTTTTCAAAGCATAAGGGATATCCGACCAAAGCACACAAGGCAGCCATCCTTCAACATGGGGTTTCCCCGATTCACCGAAAAAGTTTTAGAGGCGTTAAGGAGTATTGCCTGTAACGGTGAACCCGTGAAAAGATCGGGACAAGATTGAACCTAACCCGGACAAACCGGAAAAGTTAAAAGTGAACTAAAGTTATGGTTAATGCCTTCGGCATTTTCAATTTTTATGTTAAAAATGATCGCGCGTTTTGCGCAGTCCTCAACTTTAGGCACTTTAGATCACTTTAGATCACTTTAGTCACTTCACTCTTTTTGAGTTTTTAAAAAAGTTTGCCCAAAAAACACAAAAATCAGAGATAAGAAGCTACACTCATTATAGAATAACGAATGCTTAACTTAAGACAAAAATTTGGAAAATTCGGTGAAGACCTGGCGGCCCGTTATCTGAAAAAAATGGGGTATAAGGTGCTTTGCAGGAATTACCGGACCCGGTTCGGTGAAATTGATATCATTGCAAAAGATGCGGATACCATTGTTTTTGTAGAAGTGAAGTCCCGGCGGACTTTAACATTCGGACATCCCAAATATTCAATCACTCATAAGAAGCAGGAACGAATTTCAAAAACCGCCCTGTATTACCTTAAAGAAAATGGTAAGAGTAATTGCAGGGCCCGCTTCGACGTGGTAACCGTTAACTCAGCCGATAAGAAATCCGACGTCGAGATTATCAAAAATGCCTTTGAACTCGCCTATAAATGATCCGTTGCAGCAATTTGTGACTGGGACACTCTATGTTGTCGCCACGCCGATCGGTAATCTGAATGATATCACATTCAGGGCCCTTGAAACATTTGAAAAAGTCGAACTCATTGCCGCTGAAGATACCCGCCATACCAAAAAACTTCTGGCGCATTTTAATATTAAATCCAGATTAATTTCCTATCATGAGCATAATGAAGAACAGAGTACGAAAGGTATTTTAGATAAGCTCAAATCCGGCGCATCCGTTGCCCTGGTTTCAAGCGCCGGCACGCCAACCGTATCTGACCCCGGGTATCGTCTGATCAATACTGCGATAAAGGAAAAGATAAAGGTTGTACCGATTCCCGGGGTTTCAGCCGCCATTACCGCCCTTTCCGTTTCCGGCCTGCCATCTGACCGGTTCAGTTTTATCGGGTTCTTACCGCCCAAATCCAAAAAACGACGTGAGCAGCTGGAAGCGCTGATTGATTTTGCATCCACTCTGATTTTTTATGAATCCCCCCGGCGAATAATTGCAGTGGTGGAAGAAATGATGGAAATTATGGGGGACCGGTATGCAGTTTTATCACGGGAAATGACCAAGACCTATGAAGAATTTTTAAGGGGGAACTTTTCAGAACTGCTTGCTGAACTGAAAACCCGTCAGACAATAAAGGGTGAAATAACGCTGCTGGTTTCAGGTGATAAAATCGAAAAACCGTTTTGTTTTGAAGATATCCGGCCTCAGGTTGAAGTAGAACTTAAAAAGGGGGAAACCGGTGTTTTACAACTATCCAAAAAATTATCGATATCCTGCGGGGTGTCCAAAAATATGCTGTATGATAAAATTATAGAATTAAAATCCACGATTGAACAAGTATCAGACGGGGAAAAAGGAGATAATAAAAATGGATAGACTGGATGCAATTTTTTCACCGGAATCTGTGGCTGTTGTGGGCGCATCTTCAACACCCGGAAAAGTTGGACATGATATTTTTGAAAATATTCTTAAAGGCGGGTTTCAGGGGACCCTTTATCCGGTTAATCCCAAGGCACGTTCTGTTTTAAGTGTTCGTTGTTATAAATCAATGATGGATATCCCGGATCCGGTGGACCTTGCCATGATCATTCTCCCGCCGCGAATCGCGTTGAAAACGGTTGATGACTGCATCAAAAAAGGGGTCAAGGGCATTGTGATTGTGTCGGCGGGTTTCAAGGAAGTCGGGGGTGAAGGGGCTAAAATTGAGGATGAAATTGCCAACAAATGCCGGGATGCCGGGATAAGGCTGATCGGGCCCAATTGTCTGGGGGTGATTAATCCTAGTGAAAATGTCAGACTTAATGCCAGTTTTTCAGCCAGGATGCCCCATAAAGGCAATATCTCGTTTATCTCCCAGAGCGGTGCTTTGTGTACAGCAGTACTCGATTTTGCCGCTGACCGGGGATTTGGCTTCTCCAAATTTGTGTCCATCGGGAATAAGGCGGATGTGGATGAACTGGATTTGTTGCGCTATTATCATAAGGATCCGGAAACCAATGTTATTATGATATACATGGAAGAACTCCGGTTTAGGCCCACCTTTATTGAAGAAGTAAAGGAAATTACATCCGGTGACCGGCCCACACCGGTTCTGGTGATTAAATCCGGAAAAACCGCTGCCGGTGCAGCAGCAGCAGCCTCTCATACCGGTTCCCTGGCCGGGTCCGAGGCCGTTTATAACGCGATATTTGATCAGTCCGGCATTCTGCGTGTGGACACGGTGGACGATCTGTTTGATTATGCGGTGGCTTTTTCCGCGCGAAAAATACCGGCCGGCAACCGGGTGGCCATTATTACCAATGCCGGCGGCCCCGGGATTATTGCCACGGATATGACGGAAATGTCCGGTTTGCAGCTGGCAAAGTTCAGTGCGGACACGGACTGGAATCTTCATCAGTTTTTGCCGCCCACAGCAAATTTCAACAATCCGATTGACGTGATCGGGGATGCCACGCGGGAACGGTATCAAAACGCTTTAGAAACAGTCATACAGGATGAAAATGTTGACTGTGTGCTCATGATATTGACGCCGCAGTCCATGACCGATGCCATCGGAACGGCAGAGGCGATTGTGGATACATATAATAATTCCACAAAGCCGATTGTCTGCAGTTTTATGGGGGTGGTGGATGTGTCTGCCGGAGTTAAATATCTGCAGGAAAATCAAGTGCCGGTGTACCGGTTCCCCGAGGATGCGGCAAGGGCCATGGGAAAGCTTTATGATGCTACCCAGTGGCTGGGACGGCAGATACTTCCGGAATATGACTTGACGTTTGACACAAAGCGGGCGACCGCGATTGTGGATCTTTGCCTGGCTGAAGGAAAGACCGTATTGGGAGAAGATGACGGGAAGGAATTGCTTGCCTGTTACGGGTTTGATATTCCGGCAATGAAAATAGCGGATTCTGCGTTTGTGGCGGGTGATATCGCAGAAGAAATCGGGTTGCCCGTAGTCATGAAGATTGTTTCTCCGCAAATTCTTCATAAATCAGATGCCGGCGGTGTTCAGGTTGGTTTAAAAACCCGTGAAGACGTTGAAACGGCTTTTACTGAAATAATGGCATCATCTAAAAATTATAATCCGGATGCCGAGATTAAAGGGGTTCTGGTCCAGAAAATGGTGCCGCCCGGCCAGGAAGTTATCCTGGGGGTCACCAAATATCCGGGATTCGGGCATTTACTGATGTTTGGCCTTGGCGGAATTTATGTTGAATTGTTTAAAAATGTAACCTTTCGTCTGGCCCCGATCGGGCGAAATAATGCGCGGCGAATGGTCAGAAGCATTAAGGGCTTTGAAATCCTTGATGGTTTTCGGGGAAAACCCAAGGCAGATGTTGAAACGCTGGAAAAATTGATCATAGGACTGTCCGCCATGGTGACGAATCATCCGCAGATCAAGGAAATGGATATCAACCCGCTGTTTGTCCATGAACAGGGGCAGGGCGCGACCGTCGCAGACATTATTATTACTTTTGATGACTAATTAACAC
>JAGGYV010000153.1 GCA_021162325.1 Desulfobacteraceae bacterium
GTGCCAGTCATGTGATCCATTTTTCTTACAAAAAAGTGGAATTGTGTGAGGTCTTTGCCTGTTTGCATATGGATCTTCCTGGAAAGGATGTGATCCATAAATCCATAGACGATTGCAGCGATAAAACAATCACGCTTCAATTGGGACCGGTTGACTATAATATCACCACACGGATAAAAAACTGGGCGCAGGGTCAGCATTTAATCAACGATTTAGAAGAACAGATCCATTCTGCCCAAATGGATAAAAATGCTATCGGACTGGTCTATGAATTTCCAAAAATAAACTCGGATTATGGACCAAAGACGATTGTAAAAGTCACCACAGACCGGCTGAGTCAATTACGGTTGAGTCAGGTCCGGCCGAGTCAGGTCCGGGTGGAGACGATCCACGGATATCCCAATAAGGACAGCGTGGTTTTTACCAATGCAACATTTGATTTTTAGAAAGTTTATCCGGATGTGGAATAAAACCGGATTTGACATAAAAGGGGAGATGAACAGTGAGATTAATTAAAAAGCGTTACACCGGGCTGTTGGTCGTCCTGACGTTTTTTCTGATTGTGACGGGGTGTGGCGGAATATCCAAAGACCTGAAAGTAAAAGCCTTAAACGTTCCGGAACAATTGAAGGTAACCGGAGAATTAATCGAAAAACTCAAAAATGAGTACGAACGGTTTAAGCAAACCGATCAATACAAGTCGGAGTTTATTCGCTATGGTGGACCGGACCGGGAAAACTGGGATTCGAGTTTTAATCAGGCTTTTGACGCGCTTGCCGAGGCAAAAAGAATATATGAAAATAAGGTTGCGCAAATCCTGGAGCGCAATAAAGAAGAAGAACAACCGCAGCTAAAAAAACAGTTAAAAACAATCAGTGAGAAGATGGCCCTTGGCCGTCAATCGGCTCAAAAGACAGGCTTGCGAATTTCCCGCCTGCAACAGGCCAAAGACAGTATGGACGAAATGCTCAGTACCGGGGAAGACAAAAATACCCGAATTGATGGATTGTTCAAAGAACTGGAAGTTTTTGTAAGAGAGAGCCAGGAACAATATCCCAATAAGAAAGAGGATCTTGATACCAGGTTTGCCTGGTTTGAAAAAGTACATCAGGAAAGTCTTGCGGCATTTCAAGTTATTAAAAATGAGGAGGCGTCAGAACCGCCGGATTTAGCATTGTTTGCAGACAATTATGATCTGATTGCCAAACAATTTGAAGCATTTACGCTGCAGAATCAGGAGCTTCGAAAAAAAATCAGCGAACTGGGAAAAAGCTATTCAAAAATTCTGCGTGATATGAAGCTGGAACAGAAACCATGGCTTGAAGAGGTACGATATCAATGGGACAACTGGTCTGATTGGGATACCACAAAAGAGGTCTACCGCCGTAAACGATATATCTCAATAAATGACTACAACTCCTTGATAAAAAAAGGTGGTGAAGCGGGTGGTATTATCTCAAGGGGGAATGATTACGAAGTCTGGATAGAAGATCTTGATGTGGATGAATATTTTTTCCACACGTACCTGTTTGTTGAAGATGAAAAACAGACGCCGGGTGATTGGGAACAGGTGACAGAAACATTTTATGATGCCAATGAAGAAAATCTCAATATGAGCATCCTGACCAAGCCTTTGGGAATGTATGAAGAAGAGGTGATCAAGGTTGCTATGCCACCCGGTTTTGATAAGGTGGGAGACCCTCGTTACGGAAAGTGGGAGGAAAACAGAGACACGGGTGAACGGCAATGGTCATTCTTCCAGAAGTATCTGTTCTGGAGTATGATCTTAAATGGTAACCGTTTTGGCCGAAACTATTATTCTTATGACCGCTATAATGACTGGAACAGGAACTACCGTGGCAGAAAGCCGTATTATGGACGCAGCGGTGGTGATTTTGGGTCCGGTGGCCGGAGTACGATGACAAATTCCGGCATGAAAGGTTCCACATACGCCAAATCAGGTGGTTTTAAAACAACAACCCCCAGTGTGCGCGGCGCAGGAACAAGCAACCGGAGCAGAGGTCCGGGAGCGGGGAAATAAGGGCCGTGGAAAAAATAAAATACCCCATTATGCTGGCCTTTTGCTCCGCCTTCTTTGTTTCGATGAAACTCACATATCTCGATATGCTTGCTTCATCGCGCCTCGAATGCGGAAGCAAAATTCATCGCCATCCGGGATAATTTATTTTCTCCACGGCCCTAAGCGACAGGAATACTTTGGATAATTAGTTAATAAAATGGAGATATGAATATGCAGGATCTTTCATTTGCAGCATTTTTTGAACAATTTATCAGTGCAATAGGCAAAGGTCTCCCGCTGTTTATGGGAACCCTGATCCTTTTATGGATGGCAAGGCTCATCCGGGAGCAGACCACTCAATATAATGAAAACGAACAATTGTTTGTAGCGGACAACCACGCTGTCGGAATTGCAGCGGCAGGCTACTATATCGGAATTCTGATCGCCCTGACCGGCGTCCTTGCAGGACCTTCCCTTGGCTGGAAAATCGATATGAGGGATTGTGCTGTTTATGGCATTGTCGCCATCCTTTTTCAGAATATTGCAAGATGGTCGACAGACAAGTTTATTCTCAGAGGGTTTAATATTGATGATGAACTTGTCAGGGACAAAAATAAAGGTACGGCCTGGACCCTGTTTGGTATATATTTCGCTACCGGTATGGTTGTACGAGGTTCGATCATGGGGGGTACAACATCCGAGATCGTTCCGGGTCTTGTCAGCGCCCTTGTTTATTTTGTCCTCAGCCAGCTGGTGCTTATTTTCAGCAGCTATTTTTATCGTTTCATTACTGACTATGATTTTCATAAAGAGATAGAGGATGACAATGTCGCTGCCGGGCTCGCATTCGGCGGATTTGTGTCTGCCTTGGGGGTGATCATCGGACATGCCAGCGGAGACAGCCTGACGCTTTTCGATATTGCCATGTTTTTCTCCTGGACGGTCATCGGTCTTCTGTTTCTTTGGGGAACGGAAATGATTGTTGTAAAATATATTCTGGTTCCGGGACACAACGTATCAAAGGAGATACAAGCGGACCGTAACGAGAATGCCGCCTGGATGCTGGTTGTCGGGTATCAGGCGGTGGCGTGGGTGTTCGTGCTGGCGGTCTAGTGCCGAATGAAAAGCCTGAATTTAATATGTCATTACGCGGAGTGAGGAACGAACGACAAAGTAATCCCCTGGCTTTAATGAGATTGCTTCAGTCGTACCTCCTTCGCAATAATGGAAAATCCATGATTGACGGGATCTCCGTTTAGACATTAGTTAGTCGCTGAACGAAAAGTCCGGTTTCTCGTAGGTTGGGTAGAGCCCGCTCTGACATGTTGGGTTTCGCTTCGCTCTACCCAACCTACGAGAATCAAATATTTAGCCGAATTAGATTCCAAAGGGCGAAACCCAACAAAAGACTTCCGGTGGGTTTCCGTTCAACCACTAGTTAAGTAAACACAGGATTTTATTGTCGCAGGTTGACAATAATAATTCAATCCCCACAGGTAAAAATGGAAAACGCTGCTACACAAGAATCATTGAGTACCACTCCGATAAATAGGACAATGGAAGCGCGTCTTGCAACTATTGTGTTTGCTACATGCATGTTCTGTACCGGTGCCAGCGGGTATGTCTGCGAAGTCCTTTTAAGTACGGTTTCCTCTTATATACTGGGCAATGCCATCATACAGTTCAGTATCATCATGGGCCTTATGATGGCCTTTATGGGGATCTCGCAATGGGCTCAGGCCTTAATCGGCAAAGAGGGCCTTGTCGGGAAATTTATTGCTGTCGAACTGATCCTTTCTCTTCTTTGCGGTTTTACGCCTCTGATCGTTTACGGTGCTTATGCCTATGCTGAAGTCCATTTTGTTTTTATTCAACGGTCGCTTGCCTGCGTTATCGGTTTCCTCATTGGTTTTGAGATTCCCATTGTCTTAAGAATCAATGAAAAATACGCCGACTCCCTGCCCACGAATATAGCCAGAACAACCACATGGGATTATCTGGGGGTGGTTTTTGGATTGGCCCTCTGGTATTTCCTGTTAAAAAAAGGCGTGTTGATAACCGAAATTAGTTTTATTGTCGCTGGGTTAAATCTTTCTGTGGCCATTCTGGCACTTGTCTTTTTTGAAAAATACAAACTCCTGAAAAATAAATTTTTATGGATATCCCTGACATTGATCGTCTCCGCCTCTCTGGCCAGCGGCTATACGTATAACCGGGACCTGTCATTTCTTATGAAGCAGCGACTCTATGATGACAGGATCGTGATTGATGAACAGACTATTTACCAGAATATTGTTGTCACCCATAGAAAGGAAAATAACGACTACAGGCTTTATTGCAACGGGCAGCTACAGGCTTCGAGTTTTGATGAGATTCGGTATCATGAGCCCATGGTGCATCCGGTTATGTCCCTTGTCCCATGGGAAAAAAAGAAAGTGCTGATACTGGGCGGCGGTGACGGGCTCGCATTAAGAGAGGTTTTAAAGTACAAGGATCTTGAATCCATAACGCTTGTGGAGCTTGACCCTGCCATGATCCGGTTGTTCAGAGACAATCCTGTTCTCGGGAACCTGAACGATCACTCCTTTTCTGATCCACGGGTCCGTATTCTGAAAACAGATGCCGTCACACCGGGTCCTGTCACTCCTGTTTATATGGAAACGGATACGCTTGATAAAAAAGGAGCGCCGGTTCTTGAAAAAACGTCCCAGGTCTCTATCATGATTATCGATGCGGACAAGTATATCGAAACAATTAAAGAAAAATTTGATATCGTCATCATCGATTTTCCGGATCCAGGTTCGGTGGAACTTGCCAAGCTGTACAGCCAGGAGTTTTATTTTAAACTGAAAAGAATACTATCCGAAAACGGGATGTTTGTCCTTCAGGCAACCTCACCGTATCACGCAAAAGAGGCCTTTCTCGGAATCAACAGGACCATCCGGGCGGCCGGTTTTAATACGCTCCCATATCGAAACAATGTCCCGAGTTTTGGTGACTGGGGCTGGATACTTGCCTGGAAAAATCATATCCCGGAGAAAGTGATCAGAAAAAAGATTCGTTCCATGGCGTTTACAGTCAAAACAGATTACCTGACCGAAATCCAGGCCCGGACATTTTTTGATAACTGGGGAAAACAAGAACTGGAATCAACCGATGACTGGATCAACACGCTGATGAACCCGATGCTGCTGTGGGTTTATCTGGATGAGTGCTGGAAATGGGATTGATAATGGGTGCTGATTATTCATGTAACGAATTTGACCGGATATGTACATCTCGTTGGGGAAACGGAATGCTGATGTCGTTTTTTTGAAATTGTTTGTAGACTTCGGTATTCAGATTGTGCAGCACTTTTCCCCGCATCACGGGTTTTTCCACCCAGCATAACAGTTCATGATCCAGACTCGAGTCCCCGAAATCCCGGAAACGCACGCGCGGTTCCGGTGTTTTGCAGACATCCGGATGCTTTTTGGCCACATCAAGAAGCACCTGATGTACCTTGTCAATGTCCGATCCATAAGCCACGCCTACTTTGACCCGGATGCGGTATTTTTCGTGAGGCCCGCCGGCTTCATTGGTGATCTTGGCATTGCCCATCACGGAGTTGGGAATCGTGATTTCCACGTCGTCACGGGTCAAAAGACGGGTGCTTCGGATGCCGATGGTCGTCACTTCGCCGCGTTCGCCGGAATCAAGTACAATAAAATCCCCGAGTTGATAAGGCGCGTCCGCCACGATAAATACCCCGGAAAACAGGTTGGCCAGGGTGTCTTTGGCGGCAAAAGAAATCGCCAGGCCGAGTATGCCGGCGGATGCCATCCATGCAGTGACATCGATGTTCCAGGCCAGAAAGACAAAATATATGCTTAAAGCCACCACGACGATGATCAAAAGATTGTTAAACAGCGGCAATGTCCGATCCTGTATAAAAATAAACCGGCTGTCATCACGGCTCACCAGGCTGAGCAGTAACTGCGCAAATTTGGCCGCAGCGATTGCCCAGAGAAATATGGCAATGGTTTTTAGCCCGCCAAGGGTGATGACCGTCAGGGTTGTATTGAGTGCCAGTCGCTCCGTGGCCATGGCCAGACCGAAGAGAATGATGCTGGCAAAGACAGGTTTGTGGAATATGTCAA
>JAGGYV010000120.1 GCA_021162325.1 Desulfobacteraceae bacterium
CTGTAAAACAATAATTTTCCACAACCACCTCAATTGAAATTATAATTTATTTTTTTCACAGGAATGGGCATGTGAAACAATCCAAACATACACACTCTAAAAAGCTGACCGTTATTACCACCCATACGAATGCGGACTTTGATGCCATTGGCTCCATGCTGGCAGCCCACAAGTTATATCCCGACTCCCTTGTCATCTATCCCGAATTTAATGAAAAAAGTGCAAAAAACTTCTTCGTGAACTCAATGGCGTATCTCTTTAATATGATAGATGTTAAAGAGATTAATAAATCTGAAATTGGCAAATTGATTATTGTCGATACCAAACAGGCAAGCCGAATTGGCGAACTCGCTGAAATTATAGACACGCCCGGTCTGGAAATTCATATTTTCGACCACCATCCATCAAGCAAAAAAGATATTAAAGCCCACTTCGCAATTAACAGTCCCACTGGCGCAAATGTGACGCTGTTAACCGAAATAATTCAGGAAAAAAAGATTCCCCTTTCTCCTGAAGAAGCGACCATCATGTGCTTAGGGATTTATGAGGACACCGGCTCATTTACATTTTCGTCCACCACGGAAAGGGATTTTACCGCAGCGGCATTTCTTGTTTCAAACGGCGCGGATCTGGCGACCATAGCCAATATGATTGCCAAAGAAATGGACCCCCGCCAGATCAACTTGCTAAATGACATGATCAACGCTGCCGTGCATCATACGATCAATGGGGTGAATATCACCATTACAAGTGTTTCCTGTGATGAATATATCCACGACCTGGCGTTTTTAGTACAGAAAATGATAAAAATTGAATCGCTCAATGCCTTGTTCGGCATTGCTTTGATGAAAAACAAAATATATATATCCGCCCGTAGCCGTTTACCTGAAGTTGATGTGGGAGCTATCCTTACCGGACTCGATGGAGGGGGTCACAGATATGCAGCGGCAGCCACAATTAAAGAAAAGACACTGGCCCAAACTGAAAACGATCTGATTGCAATACTTCAAAAACATATTAAATCAAAAAACCTGGCTGAAAATATCATGTCGTCACCGGCGATTTCAGCCGATCCTGAGATCACATGTAAAAATGCCCGCAACCTGTTATCAAGATACAACGTCAATGCGCTTCTGGTCGTAAAAAATTCGAATAAAAAAAAACAACTTCTTGGTTTCATCTCACGTCAGGTCATTGAAAAAGCACTTTACCATTGCCTGGACAATATTTCGATCAAAGAATATATGTCGACAGAATTTGCGGTTGTCGGCCCGGAAGCCGGTCTCGACGAAATCCAGAAAAAAATTATTGAAAACAAACAGCGGGTTCTGCCGGTTATAAAAAATGATGACATTATCGGCGTCATCACCCGCACCGACCTGCTCAATATGCTGGTCCAGGAATCTGATGCCAAAAAACAGCAACTGACCATGGAAAGGCAGGCGACCGCCCATCCCCGGACCAAAAATATCACCGCCTTTATGAAAGAACGGCTTTCAAAACGAATACTGAAACTTTTAAGTCATATCGGGGAAGTGGCTGAGCAATTCGGCTATTCCGCTTACGTTGTGGGCGGTTTTGTTCGTGACCTGTTTTTATATCGTCACAATGAAGATATTGACATCGTGATTGAAGGTAATGGCATCACGTTTGCAAAACGTTTTGCCAAACTGTACGATGCGCGAATAAATGCCTACGAAAAATTCGGCACGGCGGTTATCATTTTTCCCGATGGGTTTAAAATTGACGTCGCCTCTGCCCGAATGGAATATTACAATGCACCGGCCGCATTACCCACCGTTGAAATGAGTTCGATTAAAATGGATCTTTTCAGACGGGATTTTACTGTTAACACGCTATCGGTTGCCTTAAACACAAAAACGTTCGGACATCTCATTGATTTTTTCAGCGCCCAGCGGGATCTTAAAGAAAAAGTAATCCGAATTCTCCACAATCTAAGCTTTGTAGAGGACCCGACAAGGGTATTTCGCGCAATCCGTTTTGAACAGCGCTTTGGCTTTACAATCGGAAAACTCACTTCCGGTCTGATTGAAAATGCTGTTAAAATGGACTTTTTCAAGCAGCTTTCAGGGCGCAGGGTGTTTTCCGAACTTCGCCATATCCTTGAAGAAGAGAACCCAACGCCCTACCTGATCCGACTCAATGAATATAACCTGCTTAAAATCGCAGACCCTTCTTTTGTGTTAAACCAAAAACTAATTGACTATTTTAATTCAGCCAAAAAAGTCATCGCATGGTTTGACCTGCTGTTTACGGAAGAATCCTATATGAAATGGGCGGTTTATTTTCTTGTCATGCTCCGCCATAAAGATCAAAAAACGTCTGAAGGGATCTGCAACCGGCTGGAACTGGCACCCAGGTACCAGAAAATATTTATCAAAGAACGGCTGTACGCCGAAGAGTGCCTGAACCGGATACATCGAACGATGCCGTATAAAATCAGTGATATTTACAGGGAACTCAAGGATCTGAGAATTGAACTGCTTCTTTATATCATGTCCATCACAACACACAAACAATTGATCAAAAGCATTTCATATTATGTAACCGACCTCAGAAATGCCCGGCTTTCGGTGAGCGGTAAAGATATTCAGGCATTGGGCCTGCCCCCCTCACCTGTTTACGGAAAAATACTTTCTGCGGTAATGGATGCAAAATTAAACGGACTGATCAAAACCCATAACGAGGAACTGGAGCTCTTAAAAAAATATGTTGACGAATTTTAACCTGATTGAATTTATTAGTATCATTATTCCGCTGCTTTTTGCGGTCACCGCCCATGAATATGCCCATGGTTATGCGGCGTATATATTAGGAGACCCAACCGCCAAAAATGCCGGCCGGCTCAGTTTAAACCCTGTCAGACATCTGGATATAGTCGGATCTTTTATTCTGCCGCTGATTTTAAAATTATCCGGCGCTCCCATTCTTTTCGGATATGCCAAGCCTGTTCCGGTTAATTTTTCCAACCTTAGAAATTTCCGATCCGGTACCCTCTGGGTTGCTTCGGCCGGGGTGATCACCAATTTTTTCCTTGCGCTATTCTCCGCCGGCTTATTTCAAGGCCTCCTTCATGTTCAGCCGTTATGGCAAAACATGATTTTACAGCCACTCATACTGATCCTGCTCAAGTTATTTGCCTACAGCGTCATGATTAATCTGGTTCTGGCGATTTTCAATCTGATCCCCATCCCGCCCCTTGACGGCGGGCGGATACTGACCGTCTTACTGCCAATGCACATCAGGCAAAAATTCACGCGCATTGAGCCGTTTGGATTTGTGATATTAATTCTGCTCCTTTTAACAAATTCACTTGATCTTTTGATTACTTTTTTTATAACTCCTTTGATAAACTTACTGCTCGGCGCTTGAGCGACTTATCAAAAAAATTTTACAGGAATACTTACGATGACTGAAAAAAAAAGAATCGTCAGCGGCATGCGTCCCACCGGCGCGCTGCATCTCGGTAATTATCACGGCGCGCTCAAAAACTGGATTTGCCTGCAGGACAGCCATGACTGCTTTTTCTTTATCGCGGACTGGCATGCATTAACCAGCAACTATGAAGACACAAGTGATATTCCTTCATTCACCCGACAGATGATCATTGACTGGCTGAGTGCCGGACTGGCTCCGGAAAAAAGCACCCTATTTGTTCAATCCCATATTAAGGAACATGCGGAACTGTTTCTACTGCTCTCCATGATTACCCCCACTCCCTGGCTGGAACGCAACCCAACGTATAAAGATCAGATTGACCAGCTAAACAACAAAGATTTGTCGACGTTCGGTTTCTTAGGATACCCCGTACTTCAGGCAGCGGATATCATCCTGTATAAAGCACAGGGTGTACCTGTGGGGATCGACCAGGTACCGCATATTGAAATCACAAGAGAAATTGCCCGGCGATTCAACTATTTATTCGGCAATGTGTTTCCGGAACCGGAAGCCATTTTAACTAAAATGGCAAAAATCCTTGGTACGGACCGTCGAAAAATGAGCAAAAGTTATCATAATGCCATTTACCTGTCTGACACACCCGAAGCGATTATGGCAACCGCGTCAAAGATGGTGACGGATCCCCAGCGGGCCCGCAAATCAGACCCGGGGAATCCGGATATTTGCAATGTGTATGAATTCCACCGGCTTTATTCACCGAACACAATGACATCAACCATTAATGAAGAATGCCGGTGTGCTAAAATCGGCTGTGTGGATTGTAAAAAAATGATGGCAAAAAATTTAATTAACGCCCTGGAGCCCATCCGTGAAAAGAATCAATACTTTAACGACCACCCTGAAATTGTGGATGACGTTCTTGCAGCCGGCGAAAAAAAAGCGGGCCGGGTAGCCAGGGAAACGCTGGAGGAGGTTCGGGCGGCGATTAACCTAAAATAAATATGACGAGCCAACCATATGAAATAAAGCTGGACAATATTTTTGAAGGCCCCATGGACCTCCTGGTCCATCTCATTAAAAAACACGAAGTGGATATTTATGATATTCCCATTGCGCTGATTACGGATCGTTTTCTTGCCTATCTTGAATGGATGGAGTCTTTAAACATAGAAATTGCCAGTGATTTCCTTGTCATGGCAGCAACGCTTGCACACATCAAATCACGCATGCTGCTGCCCAGGCGACAAAATGAACCGGCAGATGAAGAAGCGGATGATCTCCGACTGGAGATTGCCGGACAGCTCCTGGAATATCTTCAGATGAAAGGCGTTGCCGAAGAATTGTCCGAACGGCCGATGCTTGGTGAAGATATCTTTACCCGAAATCAGGATCAGACACCCTTTATGATTGACCCGGAAAAAGAAATCGTTAAAACAGACCTGTTTGACCTGATTTCCGCCTATCATAAACTCCTCGATAAAACGTCCGACAAGGCAGGGATACGCATTGTCCCGGAACGGGTATCGATTAAGGACAGAATGACAGAAATCATCAATATCATAGAAAATAAAGGAACGATTACCTTTGTTGAGCTGCTGCCGAAAAAATCAGAGCGGATTGATATCGTTGTCACCTTTCTTGCCATCCTGGAAATCGTAAAACTAAAACTGGTTCGGATTGTCCAGAACGGACAAAAAAGCGGGTTAAGGCTTTTTTATACATGAAAAAGAAGGTATAAGGCTGAAGGCTGAAGGTGGAAGGTGGAAGGTGGAAGGTGGAAATTGAACCAATGAAAGACATTAAAAATATCATTGAAAGCCTTCTGTTTGTCGCAGACACCCCGTTATCAATGGATCATTTAAAAAATGCCATCCCTGAAGCTGAAACCGACCAAATCCAACAAACGATTCTTGCGTTAAAAAAAGAATATGAATTAAAAAACGGCGGATTTTTAATCCATGAAGTCGCTGGCGGTTATCAATTCAGAACACGTCCGGAATACAAAGAATGGATACGGCGACTGTTGCAGCCAAAGCCGCCGAAGCTCAGCAAACCAGCCATGGAAACACTGGCCATCATTGCCTACCGGCAGCCGATGCTTCGCAGTGAAATGGAGCATATTCGGGGGGTTAATTCCGGAAATGCCATTCGAATTCTCCTGGAGCGAAAACTCATTCGTGTACTGGGCCGCCGGGAGGTTCCCGGGCGTCCGCTGGTGTATGCCACCACCCAAAAATTTCTGGAAACCTTTGACTTAAAAAATTTAAAAGACCTGCCGTCATTAAAAGAAATTGACGAATTCGAAACCAGATCCGGCAACCCCCGTCAGCAGGAAATTATTTTCAAAGACGCAAGCGACACTGCCAGTAAAAATGCTATTGAAAACAATGCTGACAATAAAAATTCCAAAGAATTAATCAGCGATCTTAAAATCGATGATCAAAATATGGATAATAACGCTTGACTAATCGGTGCCCGGAGAATTAATAAAGACAAATAAGGGCGGTTAACTCAGCGGGAGAGTGCTACCTTCACACGGTAGAAGTCGTTGGTTCAAATCCAATACCGCCTACCA
>JAGGYV010000215.1 GCA_021162325.1 Desulfobacteraceae bacterium
GGCCTTGAAAATTAAATTAAAAAAGACTTTGCGCCTTGGCGTCTTGAGCGCAGCGGGCGTGAGAATAATTTTCCAGGGTAGCGTTCTGGAATGAGGGGAAGTGACTTCCTCAAATAGTCAATTTTCAATTTTCACTATTCAATTTAAAAAGCGACATCCTCAAATAGTCAATAATCTTTCTATGATACGAGCGCAATTATGACTGACAAACCGACCTATGAAGAATTAGAAAAAAGAGTCCGCGAATTGGAACAAACTGAAAATGGGAGCAAGCGGACCGAGGCGGCGCTTTGCAAAAGCGAAAGACAATACCGACTCCTTGCCGACAATGTATCTGATATGATCTGGACAATGGATATGGAGCAACGCCTCTCCTATTTCAGCCCCTCGGTTCTGAAATTTCGCGGATACACGCCGGATGAGGCTTTGCGAATACCTATAGAAAAAACGTTAACGCCTGAATCATATGAGAAGGCTGTTCTCGCTATAATGGAAGAAATTGATAGCGAAAAAAAACCCGGAGTTTCACCGGATCGCTCTCGAGTCATTGAGCTTGAACATATTCGAAAAGACGGCAGTACGGTTTGGGGTGAAGTAACGACTTCTTTTCTTCGGGATGACGAAGGTCTGCCTTACGGGATTATCGGCGTCACCCGCGACATCACCCAACGCAAGCAGGCAGAGGAAGCACTATGCGTGAGCGAAAAAAAATACCGTGACCTTTTTGAAAAGGTATCAGACATTTTATATTTTCATGATATGGAGGGAAATTTTATTGAGACAAATCTGTTCTTCAAAAAGGAGTATGGGTGGAAT
This sequence comes from Desulfobacteraceae bacterium, assembly GCA_021162325.1. Taxonomy (GTDB): domain Bacteria; phylum Desulfobacterota; class Desulfobacteria; order Desulfobacterales; family Desulfosalsimonadaceae; genus SURF-3. The sequence continues at coordinate 817 of JAGGYV010000215.1, forward strand.
GAGAATGATTTTACTGAAATAAACATAAAAAGCCTGATACCCGATAAATATAAGCATCAATTTGACGATTACCTGAAAGAAGTGACTGAAAAAAAGGAATGTACTGATTTAATGAGGGTTATGACAAAGGGCGGCGGAGATATCTTTCTCAAATACAACAATTCCATCGTTTATGACGCTCATGGAATTCCGATCGGTGTTCAAGGGTCAGCCAGAGACGTTACGGATCGAATACTTGCAGAAAAAGCCTTACGGAAAAGCGAAAAAAAATACCGGGACATTCTTGAGAATATCGATGATGGCTATTTTGAAGTAGATATTACCGGAAAATTCACCTTTTTTAATGATATAATGTGCAAGACCCTTGGGTATTCCAGGGATGATTTAATTGGAACGAATAATCGGGAATATCTGGATAAAAAAAATGCTGAACAGATTTTTCAAGCCTTTAACACGGTATATCAAACGGGCATGCCTACAAAAGCGCTGGAATATCAGTATATCAAAAAAGATGGTTCAAAAGGTTTTGTTGAAATGGTTGTATCCCTTATAACCGATTCTAATAATGAAGGCATTGGTTTTAGAGGCATTGCCAGAGATATTACCGACCGCAAACAACTGGAAGCACAGCTTCAACAGGCCCGGAAAATGGAGTCCATCGGCACTTTGGCAGGCGGCATTGCCCATGATTTTAATAACCTGCTCTACATGATTACCGGAAACGCGGAACTGGCACTTGAAGGCATCCCTCAATGGAATCCGGCACATGACAATCTTAAAGAAATCAAGGATGCCGGTATGCGGGCGGCCGGCATTGTAAAACAATTGCTCAGTTTTAGCCGCAAGATCGACCAGGAGCTTAAACCCATCGGTGCCATAGCCGTTATTAAAGACGCGCTCAAATTTTTACGCGCTATGATTCCCGCCTCCATTGAAATCCGTCAACATCTGCCGGACACGCATCTACCGGACACGCATCTGCCGGTCACGGATGTATCGATTCTGGCTGATCCAGTCCAGATTAATCAAGTTCTGATGAACATTTGCACCAATGCGTCACAAGCCATGGAGGAGACCGGCGGAAATCTTACAATCAATGTAGAAATAACGTCATTAACACAAGATGCAGCTAATCATTTTCCTGATTTGTCCGCCGGCAAATATGTTAAAATAGTCATAACCGACACTGGTCCGGGGATTGATCGCAAAATTATCAACCGAATCTTTGACCCTTATTTTACCACCAAGGAAATCGGCAAAGGTTCCGGCATGGGGCTGGCTGTTGTTGCCGGTATTATCAAAAACCATAGCGGCGGCATTACTGTTGGCAGTCAACCCGGAAAGGGCGCTACGTTCACTGTGCTTTTCCCAGTGACTGCCGAAAATCCTGTTAAGGCAGTTGCCCCCCCGGATGAACTTCTCCACGGGAATGAAACGATCCTTTTTGTGGATGATGAAGAAGCCATTACGCTGATGACGCAAGAGATACTGGAATATCTGGGATATATGGTTAACATCAGACAAAACCCGATTGACGCATTGGCGCTGTTTCAATCAAAACCGGATGCGTTTGATCTGGTCATTACCGACATGACCATGCCGCAAATGACCGGTATTAAATTGTCTGAAAAATTAAAAAAAGTTCGCCCGGATATCCCGGTGATTATCTGTACCGGCCACAGTTCATTGATCAATGACGAAAAAGCGAAAGAACTGGGGATCGCCGCCTTTGTCATGAAACCGATTTTTATAAAAAAAATAGCCAAGACCATCCGGCAGGTGTTGGACGATTGAATATTGAATATTTTCTCACGCAAAGACGCAAAGGCGCAAAGAAAAAAAATGAAAGAAAATGATATCGCCAAACAAATCGTTGACGCTGCTTTTAAAGTACATACAACACTTGGGCCAGGATTGTTGGAATCAGTGTATGAAATTGTGCTGGCGCATGAAATAAGCCAAAAAGGGCTCCGTGTTGAACGCCAGAAGGCCATTCCGATTGAATATAATGGAATAAAATTTAAAGAAGGTTTTCGGGCGGATATGGTTGTTCAAAATCTTGTCATCATAGAACTTAAATCCGTTGAAAAGGTATCTTCTGTTCATAAAAAGCAGCTTCTAACATATCTGCGGCTTTCGGATAAAAAACTTGGCTTGTTGATCAATTTTGGCTCAGCACTGATCAAAAATGGAATTTCAAGGATTGTGAACGGCCTTGAAAATTAAATTAAAAAAGACTTTGCGCCTTGGCGTCTTGAGCGCAGCGGGCGTGAGAATAATTTTCCAGGGTAGCGTTCTGGAATGAGGGGAAGTGA
>JAGGYV010000130.1 GCA_021162325.1 Desulfobacteraceae bacterium
AACGTTTCATAATGTAAAGCATGTCCGAACTTTTTGAGAAGATACGAGTTTTTCAGGGATTAACTTTAAAAAAGAGGATAGGGAAAATGCCCTCGAATACAAAAATAATCCAGAGTATTTGTTTTGAATGTCATTCCCGGTGCGGGGTGCTGCTGGAAGTCAATGACGGAAAACTGATAGGGGTGAAAGGCGACAAAACACATCCCTTCAGCAACGGCTATATCTGCCCCAAGGGCCGGGCAGCCATGGAAATTATTTATCACCCGGAACGGATTACTCAACCGTTGTTGCGTGTCGGCAAAAAAGGGAACAGCCGGTTTGAAGCAACGTCATGGGATAATGCCCTGTCAGTTATTTCGGAAAAACTTCTTGATGCACGAGAAAAGTGGGGGGCGGAGTCCGTGGTCTTTGGAACCGGCACTACGCGCGGAACAGCGCCATACCTTAACCGGTTTCTATCAATTTTCGGATCACCGAATTTCATGGCCCCGTCAAATATGAGCGGTGGTCCCATTGTGGTGGGCAGTGCCGCCACATGCGGTTTTGGGCTTGTTGATCCGGACTATGCCGCCACATCCTGTATGATGCTCTGGGCCCACAATCCTGAGGCCTCCTGGCCCGGGCTCTATATGCATGATATCCGAGAAGGACTTAAGAACGGCGCCAAGCTTATCGTGATTGATCCCCGGGGAACCAATCTGGCGAAAAAGGCCGATCACTGGCTGCAGATCCGTCCGGGAACGGATGTTGCCTTAGCGCTTTGTTTTATTAATTATATTATTGAGAACAACCTGTATGACAAGGATTTTGTGGAACACTGGACAGTCGGGTTTAATCGGTTAAAATCCCATGTCGCCGAGTTTACGATTGAAAAATGTGCTCAGATTACATGGATTCCGGCAGAACAGATCGCGGCGGCGGCCAGGACTTTTGCCACTGCCAAACCCGCCTGTATCGGCCCCGGCATGGGTGGTGTCTGCCAGGCCAATGATGCCTTTGACCTGAACCGCTCTTTGACTATTTTAAGCGCCATCACCGGGAATCTGGAAGCCGAAGGCGGCAATCTGAACTGCCGGCCGCCTACGGGAAAACGCAGTTGTTACGGACCGGATTACAGCGCGTATAATAATCTGCCCAAAGAGCAGGCCAAAAAGAAACTGGGGCTTGATACGTATCCGCTGCTGGAGTTCATTCCCATTCCCTCCCCGCCCCAGGTGGTCTGGCCGGCCATTTTGGACGAAAAACCGTATCCGGTTAAGGCCCTTGGGCTGTTTGCCAATAACAGTGTGTGTGCGTATCCAAACTCTGCCCGTGTGGTTCAGGTGCTGGAGAAACTGGATTTTCTGTTTGCTGTGGATTATTTCCATACGCCCACCACTGCTTTGGCGGATGTGATTTTGCCGCCGGCTCACTGGGCTGAGCGGGATGATGTGGAAGATTTGCTCATGAAAAATCATGTGTTTTGCCAGCAGAAAGCCGTTGATCCGGTTCCTGAATGTCGGGATGAAAAACAGATTTTAATTGATCTGGCTGAAAAAATGGGTCTGACAGATTTCTGGCAGTCTGTGGAGCAAGCCCTGGACTACCGCCTGGAGCCTGTGGGCATGACATTTAAAGCGTTTAAGGAAATAGGAAGATTCGCCACGCCGATTACATATAAGAGCTATGAAGCAAAAGGCGGTTTTCGTACCCCCACCCGTAAAGTGGAATTGTATGCGGATTATCTGAATTTAATGGGGATATCCCCGCTGCCGGTCTTCAGTGAACCAACGGAAAGTCCGGTCGCCAGTCCGGATTTAATGGCAGATTATCCCCTGATACTGACCACCGGCGGCCGAAATCTGGTGTATTATCATTCCTCGCATCGCAATATTGAATCCTTATATAAAAAGTCCCCGGACCCGGAGCTTCAGATTCACCCGGACACCGCTAAATCATTAAACATGGTAGAGGGCGAATGGGTTTATCTGGCGTCTCCGAGGGGAAAAATTGAAATAAAAATTAAGTATTTTGAAGATATTCATCCCCAGGTGGTGCATTCTCCGCACGGTTACTGGTATGGGGTTGAAAATGGCTGGCAACGGGTCAATATCAATATGCTGACCGATGATCAGGTGTTGTGCCCGGTGACGGCGTCGGTGCCGATCAAATCGTTGTTGTGCCGGGTAGAAAAGATGTTATAAAAAAGGAACTTTTTTATGAAAGCAGTGAAGTTAACAAGCCCAAAACAACTGGAGCTGGCGGATGTCGAAACGCCGGTGGCAGACGGTGAAAATGTTATCATAGAAGTTTCGGCCTGTGGTATTTGCGGATCGGATCTGCATTACTGGCATGCAGGCAGGGGGATGGGGGGTGTATCTGGCCTGATCATGGGGCATGAATTTTCCGGTGTTGTGGTGGATCCGGGGAATCGGGGAGATCTGGCAAAAGGCGACCGGGTCACGGCATTGCCCCTGGATCCTTGCGGTTTTTTTTCGTTCCCTCGTTCCTGCGTGGGAATGCATACCGATTTAGAAAAAATCAGATATTTCGAATGTCGGTCAGGGTGGGGACAAATCGACCTTTTCTGACTGAACATCGAACAACCCGACAAACATTTATATTTTTTTCACAGCCGGCGGATTACGCTTCGCTAATCCGCCCTACGTGGGTTTCTCCTCAATTCCCAAGCCGTAATGAAATCATTGTTCCGTTTGTGCTTTTATGTTAATCGTTTATCACTATTTTTATTATAAACCGATCAAAATGCGGTTAAAAAAATGCCTGTTTATCTGATAACTGTTTGATTAATTTTGTAAAAGGAATGCCTATGTTTAAGGTAATGATTCGAGATACCATGTCTTCCAAGGCAAAGGAAATACTTGAGGCCACCGGTAAAATCGAAGTGGTTGTGGACAATAATAAAGAGACCAATGACCCGGCCGAACTGTCCAAAATAATCGGGGAATTTGACGCTCTGGCAGTGCGCAGCGGTACCCGGGTGACGCAGGAGGTGCTGGATCATGCCCCTCGTTTGAAAGTGATCGGCCGCGCCGGTATCGGGGTGGACAATATAGACTTGAAAGCTGCCACCCGGCAAGGGGTTGTGGTGATGAACGCTCCGGGCGGGAATACGGTTACCACGGCGGAGCACGCTATCGCCATGATGCTGTCCCTTGCCAGAAATATCCCTCAGGCCACCGCATCGTTAAGGGAAGCCAAATGGGAAAAAAAACAGTTGGGCGGTGTAGAGGTTTTCGGGAAAACACTGGGAATCTTCGGTCTGGGACATATCGGCGGTATTGTCGCTGACCGGGCCCGGGGATTGAAAATGAAGGTGATTGCATCTGATCCCTATGTGAGCAAGGAAGCTGCCGCAAAACTTGGCGTCACCCTGGTTTCGTATGATACCGTGCTGGCGGATTCGGATTTTATTTCTTTGCATGTCCCGCGTTTAAAAGAAACGAAAAATATGATCAACACAAAAACCCTTTTAAAAATGAAACCGGGTGTTCGGATTATCAACTGTTCACGGGGAGAAGTGATAAATTTAGATGACCTGCACAATGCCATTGAAAGCGGTCATGTGGCAGGCGCGGCTCTGGATGTGTTTCCCGTAGAACCCCCGGATGCTTCCTTGAAAATTTTAACAAATCCCCGGGTTATTCTGTCACCGCATTTGGGGGCCAGCACGGGTGAGGCCCAGATAAATGTCGCGCGTATGATCGCTGATCAGATGTCGGCGTACTTGCTGGAAGGCGTGATCACCAATGCGGTGAATTTTCCGTCTGTTTCCATGGAAGAGATGGAACGGTTAAGGCCCTACCTTGATCTGGCTGAAAAAATGGGTTCCATGATGGGCCAGCTGATCCGGGCCCCCCATGATCTCACCATTGACTACAGCGGAGATATCACAACCCTTGCCATGAAACCGGTAACCCATGCACTGCTCAAGGGCTTGCTGAGCGCTTTTACGGATAAGCCGATTAATTACGTCAATGCCCGGGAAATGGCAAAATTAAAGGGGATCGGTATTAAAGAGGTGGTCACCAATGCAGACAGTGCATTTTCTAGCTTAATTAAACTCAAAATCGAGGCAACCGATGAAAAGCCGGATGAAATCTGGGGCACCATTTTTGAGAAACAATACCCGCGCCTGGTCCGGATCGGGAATGTCTATTTGGACGCTATCCCGGACGGCTCCATGATCGTGATTCAGAATGTCGATAAACCGGGGGTGATCGGGAATGTGGGTACGACGCTGGGAAAACATAATGTCAATATCGGCCGGTTCCAGCTCGGCCGTAGAGATGATCGGGCGGTTTGCCTGGTAAATATTGATTCACCGGTGGACGAGATCGTGCTTTCGGAAATTAAGGCGTTACCGAATATCCTTTCCGTTAAACAGATTCTGCTTGGGTAGTGTGACGGTGGTTTATTATCATTTAACGAACAGCGTTGTATATGAGAAATAATCAGAATAAAAAACCAGCCTGGTTTATGTCAACAAATCAATGTGCTTACTCCGGCCTGGCGATCACTCATCCGGAAGCATTTGTCAGCAGCGATCCGGAAAGCGATTTTCATGCAGACTTCGTCAAACTTGGCAATAATATGCTATTGCAAAGATCCTATGGTTATGCTGATTCCCCGTCAGAGTCGGAACTGCTTTTATTTATTGATAATTTTATCGAAAAGCATTTTAAGTCAGAAAACAAAATCGTCTACATAGAAGATTATGCATTTCTAACCGGTGTGGCTGCCAAAGCCAGAAAAAATTTTATTACCTATTTCATAAATAATGATTTTGTAATTGGGATGGTACTTTACCAGCTTCCGTATATTTTTAAAATCAGTTTTAACCTGGCTAAAAAACTTCGTATTGCTGCCGCAAAGGCCCATGCGGTGAATACCTATGAGCAGGCATTTGATCTCGCCAGAAAATTGATTGCTCAGAGCAACACGTCGTTTAACACGGATGATAGCCAATCAGCTTTAATATCCGGGATTTCTGGCCGGCCGTCAGAGCCTGGAACCGGATTAAAGCTGTCAGGATTTTTTCATCGGTTTTTTGCAAAATTAAAAGGGGTAAATGTTTTTTTTACTCAAAAAGCAAAACAACAGCTGGCAAAGCAATGTTCAGAGGAACTGATTAAATTCATTGCAACGATTGACTGGCAGATGCCGGGCCTGCCGCCGGGTAAAAATATCATGTATGACGATGTTTCTTCAAAAAAGGTGTTTGACGCAATCAGTTTTGTCAAATCCGAAATCGACACCCTGATGGAGGAGCGGGACACTGTAGAAGCAGTTTTACGGGAAAGTGAAACCAGATATCGATTGCTGGTGGAACATGCCAAAGCCGGGTTTCTGGAATACGACTATAAAACCAATCAGATCATAAGTGTTAATGAAGAATTAATTCATATGACCGGTTATTCGGAACAGGAATTGTTGGGCAAGGCGCCGATTGAACTTTTGACCGAAGAAAGTCAAAAAATATTTTTGAAACGACTGTTACAAATTACTGCGGAAGAATCCATTTCACAGGATATCGTTTATCAATTTAGTAAAAAAAATGGCGAGACCCTGTGGGTATTGTTGAATTCAAATATTTCTTATCAGAAAGGGCGGCCTGAAAAAGCCAGCGTTGTGATAACCGATATCTCCAAGTTAAAACACACGGAAAATCAGTTGTTAGAATACCAGGAGAAGTTAAAGCGCCTATCCATCCGACTGTCAATGATCGAAGAAGATCAGCGGCGGGCCATGGCATCCCAATTACATGAAACCATTGGTCAGGAACTATTTGTGATGCAGCTGCAGTTAAATGCATTTGGAAAATCAATAGACAGCCCGGCGCTATTGGCACTTCTGGAACCAATCAACGAACAGCTGTTAAAAATAATTAAAGAAACAAAAGACCTCACATTCGACCTGAGTCCGCCGGTTCTTTATGATTTCGGATTTCAGGAAGCGTTGAAGACCCTGGGTGAAACCATTGAATTAAAACATAATATTCACGTTCAGACTTATTTTGAAGGGGAAATGGATACATTTGATGATGAAATCAAGGCGATTCTCTACCGAAATATAAAAGAACTGATTCATAACTCCGTCAAACATGCGGATGCAAAAAATATCATTATGCGCTTAAAGAATTCACAATCCGGGCTTCATATTGAATTGTGTGATGATGGTGTCGGGTTTGATGCCGGTAATTATATCAACGAGACATCCTCGCATGACGGGTTCGGATTGTTTGACATCAGGGAAAAACTGAATCATCTGGGCGGGTGTCTAATCATCGACTCAGCGCCCGGGCAGGGCACATCCATTTCTATGCAGGTGCCGTTGCAAATGCGAAATTGATTGATTCATAATTTTTGGCGCCAAAATTTTATTAAATGGCAGATTAGGATTACGATTATGATGAAGATTATGAAAATTTACACCATGTCCTCTGGGCTTTAACCCAAAGTCGGGCCATCCGGTATCCTAACAGCGAATATCGGACAGGGAAAATACTTCGAAATTCGATATTTCCGATTCGACATTTTGCGGTTCATTTTGGACAGCCAGCAGTTTTTTTTCATCCCTGGCAATCAGGGCAAGATGGGCTCCTTTTTTAATCAGCTGTTGTGCCAGAATTTTTTCCACGCCGGATGATCCGCCGGTGATGATAATTTTTTTTCCGTTAAACATGTGTTTCTCCGTTATTTCCGTTAAGTCGAGAATTAGCCGTTAATCGTCATCGGGAATGATTTTCGCCCGGTGTTTTTTGATCCTGCCGTGATGTTTTTTTCCATCTATCCGCCGCTGGTTAGCATTTTTTGATACTTTTGTTTTTTTTCGGGGCGGTAATACCGCCAGCGCTTCTTTCAGCAACTGAGCGAATCGCTCAATGGCAGCCTCCCGGTTGGCAATCTGGCTCCGATGACGCTGGGATATGACCCTGAGTCTTTTATCCTTACTAATGCGGGTTTTCAGGCGTGACAGGATGCGGGTTTTCTGTTCCATGTTCAAACTGGGAGATTCTCCCACATCAAACCACAGGGTGATCCGGGTGTTGACTTTATTGACATGCTGACCGCCTGGCCCACTGCTTCGCGTGGCTGAAAATTTTAGTTCGTCATCGGAAATTGACAGGTTGTCATTAATTTCTATCATGTGCCTGATTGTATCGTTTCATAATAATGTTAATTTTTAATTTATGTTTATAGCATGCTAAAATTAGAAAAAAAATAAAAAAGCCCGCATCCATTGTTGGATACTAGCTGTTGAGTGTAAATTGGGTTTGCCGTAAAGACTGCCCCCGGCAAGAAGAAGGCATTTTCATTGTTTATTGACACCTATGATACATTTAAAGAATATTTTTTGCAAACCAGCAGCATATCATTTATAGATAGAATTTGAATTAGCTGTGATGTTGAAAAAAGAGCGCTTATTTTAAAAGAATTGACAGACCCTTAAAGGCAAGCATTGATGTATAATCATTTTTTCGGATTCAAAGAACGTCCGTTTAAGCTGGTCCCCAATCCGGATTATCTGTTTTTAAGTAAAAGTCATGAAGAGGCACTGGCGCATTTACGTTATGCGGTGACCGACGGGGAAGGGTTTGTTGAAATTATCGGTGAGATCGGTACGGGCAAGACTATGCTGTGCCGGACGTTTCTTGAAAGTTTAACCGCTGACACAGAATCCGCCTATATTTTTAATCCCCGAATGGATGCCGTTGATCTGTTAAAAGCCGTTAATGATGAATTCGGCATTCCATCCGGCCATCAATCCACAAAATCACTCATTGACGCCTTAAACACATTTCTAATTGAAAAAAAGGCGGCCGGCAAAAAGGTTATTCTTTTAATCGATGAAGCCCAGAACCTGAGCCGGGATGTGCTGGAGCAGATTCGGCTTTTGTCCAATCTTGAAACCACCAAAGATAAGCTGCTGCAGATTATTCTGGTGGGCCAGCCGGAACTGGGCGAAATGCTGGTTTCTCACGAATTGCGTCAGCTGGGCCAGCGAATCTCATTAAGCTGCCGGCTGCAACCCCTGACATATCCCGAGACTAAAGAATATGTTGCGCATCGTATTCATGTGGCGTCCCAAAAGTCTGCGGTGATTTTTTCCAAAAGAGCGATTCGTCGGATTTATAAATTTTCAAGAGGCATTCCCCGGTTGATTAATATGGCATGTGACCGGTCGCTGCTCACCGCTTTTGGACGCCACCGCCTGAAAGTGTCCGGCCCGATGGCAACTTCAGCCATACGGGAACTGGTTTCTCGTGGAGACACCCATCAAAACATTCTGGTAGAAAATGCAAAAAGGCTGGTTGTCCTTTCAACCCTATGTATCGCTCTATTGACCGGATTGTTTTTTTATTTTGATATTTGGCATATTTTTTTGCAGGGGGCGTTAACAGATCCACCGGTATCTGTTATTAAAATGAAGATAAATCCGCCTGAAGCCTCAGTATCGGTATCGCCTCAGAAAGCTTTACCCTTTCCGGACTCCGAAAATTCTGAAGATTTTTCAGACGAATCTGACCCGGTTCATGCCCGGGATAACCGGATCGGCGGTCCTGCATCTGAAATTAAGAATGATACGCAATTTATTGATTTTCAAAAAATTTTAATTGATGGGAGTGCGATATATACAAAAATCGCATCCTTTGAAAGTCTTTTACAAACATGGAAGATCGGTGAGAATTTTCAGCAGGATCTCACTGAGATTTCAGATGCCCCGGCTTATTTTTCTTTGGCAGCGAAGGAAACCGGGTTGATCGTTACCCCTATTAACGGAGATCTGGAGCGGATTGTGCGGTTGAATATTCCGGCGATTTTAAAATTTGACGCTCCTTCAGGCGACGGCCCGGTTTATTTAACAGCGATTCAAGTGACGCCGGATGCCATGATTTTTTCAGGTTATAAAACCTTACCTGCGATTGAGGTGCCGTATGCATGGATTATGGAAAATTGGGGCGGTGAAGCATTTGTTTTCTGGAAAAATTTTTACACCTATCAGGGAACCATCCCGCTGGATGCCCCGGGCGAATCGGTGATTACATTAAAGCTGCATCTTCGGGATATCGGGTATCAGCATATTGAAATCAGCGGAACATATGACCTGGCCACCCGGATGGCAATTAAAGCGATTCAGGCACGGCATGGTATTCCCATTGACGGGTATGTGGGGCCGCTGACAAAAATTGTGTTGTATAATGAAAAACAATCACTGGCAATCCCGCATCTGTGGGAGCAGATGAGGATTCCCGATGAAATCACGGGTATGAAAAAATCGCAAAAAGGGCCGGAACCGGAACAGGCTTTGCCGACTCCGGAGCTGGCTGATAAATAGGGAGTTAGACGTGAGTGCCATTTTAAAGGCCTTAAAAAAACTGGAACAGGAATCGACTGCAAATGCGGGTGCGTCTTTATCAGGTAGCATCAAAGGCCGGCCCAGGAGACGACCAGGGGCACTGGTTGTTCCGGGTCTGATTGCATTCACTTTGTGTATTCTCACAGGTGTCGGGGTATTGATTTTTACCCAAAACACCCCTGATCCTGAATTACCGGCCGTTCTTTTGCGGGATGAAAAACCGGCGGCTGCAATAAACACTTTTGCGGAAATAACGCCCGGGAAAAGAATTGCAGGCCTTGACACCCAAAAGCAGAAAAAGTTGGCGACAGTATCTCCGGGTTTTGAATTTTCAACAAGCGATGTTTTTTTGACCGATAACCGGCAGACAGGCTTCAGCAATGGAATCCGGGAATCCTTGGGAGAAAAGACGCACGAAACGTCGGTTGCGCAACCAAAATCGGTCTATTCATCAGCCCCCTTCACGCCGATCATGTCAGTGCCGATAACACGCCCACCGGATACGGCTGATGAACAAATTCAGCCTGTTGAGGAAAAGCCAGCCCCGGATTGCCTGCTTCAACCGGATTGCCTGCTTCAACCGGATCGCCTGCTTCAACCGGATATCCGTGCCGGTGAAACACTTAGCCCGGCATTACCGGACAAACCGTTTGTCGAAAAACCGGTCACCAGAAAATTCAAACCAGTGGTGGATATCATTGAGGACCCCGACTTACAGCTTCAGGCCATTTCCTGGTCGGCTGATGCGGAAAAGCGAATGGCAATCATTAACGGCAAAATCTGCCGGGAAAAAGACCGGGTCGGCAGCTACGTGATTCAAGCCATCAATTCCAATGAAGTGATTCTTTCCAAGGGGCCTGTTTCAGGAAAACTGGTCTTTAAAATTCGGTAACACCCTTTTCGCATCCCTCTAAAAAATCTATTGTGATGAAATCCTATACAATTTAAAACAAATCGGTAAACCAAGCCCATTAATGCTATATACATCGCCGCTTGCGGATTCCAACATGGCTTATAGTTGTTTTCAACGGACAGTCATTTCTTTTTATTCAAGGTCTGCTGTTAATAAATATTTAAAAATGGTGGCGGCGGCGGGAGTCGAACCTGGGTAGGTGCTGTAAAATCAACACCTCACATGGCGCCCGCTACACGAACGCTACACAGCTAACGAAATTCGTTATGGATTTTGATTTTTTTATCCCCTTTTTATTTGATTGATTAAGATACTGAAGTTATTTTTTTTGATAAAAAGAAACTTCAGGAGGCATTCTATGTCTAATTTATTGGACAAAATCGAAAAAGATATTCTCAAATTAAATAATCAGGAGCGTGCTTTTTTAGCTGACCGATTATTAGGATTATTAGATGGGGACTCAATCTCAGATATCGATAAGGCATGGATCGTTGAAGCAGAACGCCGGTATCATGGGTTTAAAAAAGGTGAATGATCCGGAATCGAGATATGATAATTCCCCATAGTCATAAGTTTATTTTTTTAAAGACGAATAAAACCGCAGGCACGTTACAGGTGGCGAGCCGGAGTCGAAGCCACGATGTCTGAATATGACAGACGAACCGGCGTCAAGCATCTTCGAGTGCGAGGCCTGAAGGCAGTACGGTTCTGTGCAAAATTAAAGGCTTTGGCAGTGACCATCTTCAGGGCAGCGGCCGTTCAAAAGGCGGCAAACCCTGATCAGAATGATCAAAAGCGTACCTGTGTCGACTTAAATCACATTGTTTTCATTATCAAAGAGCATTTTGTGACGACAATGCGTCATCTTAAAAATTTTATGAATCAGTACGTGGCAAATTATGTGTAAAAATCATAATCACAGCTTGAGGTACTTTTACTTTTTACGACGCCATCAAGTATAAGTATGATAACTTTACTTGAATGAGAAGAAAAATAATTTTCATTGACATGCAAACCGGGTTTATCATATTTATAATTGTTTAAATTTATTATGAAATATACAAACCTTGACGGCTGGTGAATTTGCCTTCAATGGCGAAGAATTTTAAAATTACAGGGGAGCATACAGTATATGTCGCATGCAATGATTGAATATCAGAAAACAACTGTTGTCAAAGGATACACAGACCGGTTGCTTCATGTGGATCTTACCGACATGAAAATTGAAATAAGGCAGATTCCGGCTGAAACAAAAGAGATGTTTATTGGCGGCAGGGGATACTGTTTAAATCTGGTTTATGAAGGAACCGAGTCTACGACAAGGTTTGACAGCCCTGAAAATGTTCTGGCATTTGCCGGGGGGCCGTTTTGCGGTGAAAATGGGTTTGCCGGAACCGGTAAATTTATCATCGGGTCCATTTCACCGCTGACCAAAACGTTTTGTGATTCCAATGTGGGCGGTTATTTTTTCCCTTTAGTGAAAAATTCCGGGTTTGACGCCATTTCCGTCATTGGAAAGTCGGCCCGGGATGTTATTATTTTTATTGATGATGTGACGCAAACGATCAGTATCAAGGATGCGCCGGACACTGAAAGCGCGATCTATGATGCGGAAAAACTTGTCGACATATGGCGAGGGGAGAGCAAGCCGTCGTCCATTGCATTCGTTAACGCGGGCATCGGGAGTAAAAATACGTTTTTTGGATGTATCAACAGTGTTTATTATGATGTCCGCCGCAAGCGATGCAGAGCCAAGCAGGCGGGCCGGGGCGGTATGGGAACGATTATGCGGGAAAAGGGACTCTGGGGAATAGTTACCAGGAGCGATCTGGCAAAAGGATGTTCCAATCAGCCGGTTGACAAGCCGCGTCTGCGTGAAGCCGGCAAAAGTCTTCGTAATGTGCTTCGAGAACGTGATCCCAAGGAGTTGCGGCTTGCAAAGCAGGGGACAACCGCCCTTTTAGACATCATGAATACCAATAATATTCTTCCGGTGAATAACTATAAATTCGGCACCGATGAACGGGAAAAGAAAATCTCCGGGAAAGTTTTTGAAGATAGTATATTTGAACAGAAGTACCCTGACGGATGTTTTGCCGGGTGTAATCTGGCGTGTACTAAAGCTTGTGAAAGCCATCAGTTGTCAACCGGGCCGTTTAAAGGGAAAACAGTGGCAGTGGATGGGCCGGAGTATGAAACCGCTGCCGCTGTAACCAACCTCGGAATTTTTGATATCCCCGCGATTCTTGAATATGCCTGGTACTGTGATGAATATGCCATGGACACCATCAGTACCGGCGTGGGCATTGCTTTTCTGGTGGAAGCGTTTCAGCAGGGGCACCTGACCTTAGAAGATACCGGGGGGCTGGAGTTGAAATGGAATGATGCGGATACGGTTTTTGAATTATTGCATAAAATGGCGGCTGGCGGAGACGGGTTTGCCAGCAAAGTGGGGCGCGGCATCCGCTATATGAAAGGCTGGATTGCCGACCAGGCGGCGTCACGAAACGGGCACAGCCGGGACGAGATATTAAAGGACCTCGATTTGTTTGCAATGGAAACCAAAGGCCTTGAATTTTCGATGTATATTACTAAAGAATCTTTGGCGCAGCAGGGCGGATACGGGTTTGCCTTAAAAGGCCCCCAGCATGATGAAGCCTGGCTGATCGCTCTGGATCAGGTGAAGAACGAAATGCCGACGTTTGAGCAGAAGGCGGCAGCCCTTCGCTGGTTTCCGCTGTTTCGGACCTGGTTTAATATTGTCGGTCTGTGCAAGCTGCCCTGGATTGATGTGCGGCACCCGGATGCGGCGGCCACCGAAGATCCGGCAAAAAATATTCCCACGATTGACCTGTACCTGGAATTGGTCAATTCAACATTGGGTACGGAAAAGACTTTAGATGACCTGTTAACCGAATCAGAACGCAGTTACCTGATGCATAAGCTCATTAATCTGCGCCAGGGATTCGGTACTCGGGAGCATGATAAAATTCCGCTTCGGGCCATGGCACCGGTGTTTATGGATGAGTTTAATGACCGGAAGGATTATTACAAAAAATATCTGACTGAAACGGTCGGGCTGGATGTGACATCCATGAGCGATGAATCGTTGTTGGAATCACTTCAGGATTATCGGCGGGATCAGTATGAAACATTGATGGATACGGTATATACAGCAAAGGGGTATGACGAAAACAGTATTCCCACGGATGAAACATTACATCGGCTGGGGTTTGAGGATGAAGAATTTTTTCAGATTGTAAAGGCTGCCAGACAGAGGGTCGCTGGATAGGCGTTTTATTCATATACTAAATTATCATTAAACAACAAAAGGGCGAGTGTGAAACTCACCCTTTTTGTTGTTTAAATAGTAGTTGAATGAAAGCCCTTGATCCCGTTTTGTCATCGAGAAGTGAGGAACGAACGACGAAACAATCCCATCGGATTTAAAATGAATGTGCCTGAATCAAGATGCCTGAACCATCAGATTGACCTCCTGCTTGTTTTAATTTATTATAAAAACATTATCTTTCGTGAATATTTAACCTGATTCAAATACAGGTGGATACTGACATATAATTCTTGGAATGTTTTCTTAGGAGTAATATCTATGGACCCTTTTGCGTATCGGACCGCCGGTTTTGCCGTTAAGGCCCTTTCCAACCTGTCACGGGCCAATATCCGGACCTATGGTGAGGAAGATATTCCCAAAGGCGCCGTGGTTTTTGCCGTCAATTATTTTACCCGGATGGAAACATTTTTTATTCCATATTATATTCATCGTTTAACTCAGATGACGATTTGGGCACTGGCGGATGACTCACTTTTTGTCGGCGGCCTTGGCAACCTTCTGGACCGCCTGGGTGCGGTTTCAACGAAAAATCCCCATCGGGATCAGCTGATAGTGAAAAGTCTGCTGACCGGGGAAGCGTCATGGGTTATCTTTCCCGAAGGCCGCATGGTAAAGAGCAAGAAGATATTTGAAAAAAAGGGGGAGAAAAAAGGGGAATTCATGGTTGAGGCCCCGGACGGCAGCCATCCCCCGCATACCGGAACGGCAACCCTTGCCCTGCGAACCGAATTTTATCGGGAGCGCCTACGACGGATGCTTGATAAATCCCCTGAAGAAGCAGCCCGGCTGATGAATCTTTTTCAGATTAATCAGATTGAACCGGTTCTTGATCATGAAACAGTTATTGTCCCGGTCAATTTGACCTATTACCCCATCCGGGCAAAGGAAAATATGTTCAGCCGGATAACAGAGCTTTTTATGGGGGATCTTTCCGGAAGAATGCTGGAAGAGATTATGACGGAAGGGACCATGCTGCTGTCCGGTGTGGATGTGGATATGCGGTTCGGCAAACCCATCCGGGTGGCCCCATACCTGAAAAGTGAGTCAATCCAAAAGGATATCAGTTCGTCAGTAGCAATTAATTTTGACGACACAATACCTTCCGTCAACATGATGCGGAAGACGGCTAAGAGAATCATGGAACGGTATATGTCAGCGATTTACCAGCTGACAACCGTGAACCATGATCATATTTTTGCTTCTTTGCTGAAATATATTCCAGAGTATAAAATCGATGAACAGGAATTCCGGCAGCGGGCGTTTTTCGCAACCACCCTGTGCCTGGAATGTTTGAATTTCCACCGCCATGATTCATTGATGGGGAACCAGATTAGTCTGTTAACGGATGACCGGCATGATAAATTGAATAATTTTATTAAACTGGCGATTGACAAAGGGGTGATTCGCAAAGAAGATAATTTTTTAATTATTGACTCGGATTTTTGCGAGCCATCTGATTTTCACCGGGTGCGTGTCGACAATCCCGTGGTGGTGAGCGCCAATGAGATTGAACCGCTTGCTCCACTACAGGAACAACTCCGAAATGTGGCCCTGGAACACCGGCTTCGTATAAAATACAAAATCAAGGAATACCTGATTAAAAAGGCCCGGTTCGATTTTGAAAAAGATTATGTTCAAAATGCCATTGAAGGAGAGTCAAAAACCAGGGACGTGGGCGCGCCGTTTTTTATCACTGGGAGAGAAAAAGATATCGGTGTGGTATTGATTCATGGATATATGGCAGCCCCCCTTGAAGTCCGCGCCTTGGCGGAATATTTAGGCGAGCTGGGATACCGAATTTATGTGCCCCGATTAAAGGGTCACGGGACATCTCCAGAGGACCTGGCCGCGACTTCATACATGGCGTGGGTGGAGTCTGTTGAGGAAGGATATGTGATTATGAACGAAGTCTGCCGAAAAGTGGTTGTCGGCGGGTTTTCAACCGGTGCTGGCCTGGCCCTGGATCTTGCATCACGGGTCAGTAATCTGGCCGGTGTTTTTGCTATATCTCCGCCGCTGAAACTTCAGGACTTTTCTGTCCGGTTTGTCCCGGCAGTGAATTTATGGAACAAGTTGATGGGGAAATTGAATGTGGGGGCTGCAAAAAAGGAATTCGTTGAAAATAATCCGGAGAATCCCCATGTTAATTATGTCCGCAATCCCATATCCGGAATTATCGAACTGGACCGGCTGATGGATCAGATTGAGCCTAAACTGCCCGGTATTCATGTGCCGGCCCTTGTGGTTCAGTCTTTCGGTGATCCGGTCGTGAATCCTGCCGGATCACTTAAAATTTATGGGAAACTGGGAGCTGAAGATAAAGAATATCTGATGGTCAACTATGAACGCCACGGCATTATTAACGGTGAACATGCGGAAAGGGTATTTCGGGCAATCGGAGACTTTTTAGATCGGTTAAAAACCGCTTCTTTGTAACCGTCTTGAAAATAAAAGGTATCTTGCTGAATCAGCAGAGATGCCTTTTATTTTTTATATGGATCGTCTTAAACAACAGTTACATTCACGGAAGAAGGCCCTTTTACTCCCTGTTCAATGTCAAATGTGAGGGTCACCTTACAGAAAATAACAGATAAATTGTACTTGTTCACAGGGTACAATGGTTGAAAATTTTTAAGCACAGAATCGTAAGCATTCACAGGGTGCCGTAGGTGCGAGGCGCCGGGTGCATAGACGTATTTTTATACTTCAAGTACCCGGCAACAAAGCAGATGCGGTGCCCTGTGAATGCTTACAAAATTTTTAATTGTTATTTGATGTCATATTCGATCGTGTCTGTCAGGGAATTGTCTGTTTTGGTCTCTTTTCCCCTTCCGAAAATAATGATACCCTTTCCGGTCAGCAGATGCTCCCCCTTATTGACGTATATCGGGTCGGCATTTTGCGGATATATAAACGTTCCGTTGGTGCTTTTATCCTTAACCATATACACGCCGTTTCGGTTTTCAATATATGCGTGGGTTCTGGAAATCCATGAATAGTGAATGATAATATCATTAAAATCTTCGCGCCCAATGGATACGACCGGTTTTTGAACATCCACAATAATGACCTGTCCGTTTCTTATCAAGTAGAGATTTTCGCAAATGGCTTTGGAAAGTTCCCGGCAATCAATCACCATTGTCGTATTTTGGTCTTCATAGATGATTTCAAACAGTTCCAGTTCCCCGGAAATATTTTTGGCCGTTATTTTGGTGATGTATTTTGTAAAATGGCTGGAACCCTCCGGCAGGTTTGTAACCGCCGCCCGGGTGGCGACAATCTGTCGCGGATTGGCATAATCAACAACCCGTGAGGCGATATTGACCGCATCGCCAAAAATATCTTCATTGTCAATAACAACCGGACCATAATGGATCCCGATATGTATATTGATCTGGTGGAGAAGGCTACAGTCGTCTGTCATTGCCAGTTGCATTGATTTGGCGGCTTTAATGGCGTCGTCGGTTGAGGGAAAAGTGGCGATAATCGCATCGCCAACCGTCTTGATGACTTTTCCTTCAAATTGAACGGTCAGATGAGTCAGACGATTGAGTATCGCTCCGACAATTTTTTGCGCTGCCTGATCTCCCAATTGTTCATAAATAGTAGAACTTTTTGAAATATCAGCGAATAATATTGTTACAGGTATTGCTTGCCGGGTCATAGGTCTATTTTTATCATTTTTATCAAATAATTATCTGGTTGGATGTATGATTATTCTGAATCAACCCTTGTGTAAAAAATACCATAGTAATTTAAAGAATATTTTCTTTTGATCAGGTCGGAATGCCAAATCTCTCCAGCGGCAATCCGGTCTCCGTGTGCGTATTTATCGGTTTTCATCGATGAATATGTATTTGTTCCGATAGCGCTGTCATAAGGCACATTGACGGGTCCGGGAAAATAGTAGGCAATCACATCCCCTTTTTTG
>JAGGYV010000284.1 GCA_021162325.1 Desulfobacteraceae bacterium
GAGTAATGAAGCGTTCTGCTTGTACATTGCCAAGATCGGCAATTAATGCTTTTATGCCTCTTTGTTTAATCTCTATATCAGTTATCATAACATATTCTCCAAAATGGGAATGAAATTAACAGGGTTAATCCTTACATTTCGCTTCTTCAAAAAATATTTTTTGAAGAAGCGAAATGTAAGTAACATGAACAAATGTTTTCCGTTTCCCATGTTCCTTTGTGGGAATCCATACCAAAACGTTGATGTAAAATGCCCTTTACTTATCCTCATCCCAGTTGATGATATACGGTTCCTGTTCGTTTGACTCCGGGAGTGATGGTCCAATAAAAAGTAGCCGGAGGGTTAATTTAATGTTGTTTAATCTGCTGAATGCGGAAAGGGAATGTGCCTGTGTTCCGGTCTTTGAAATACTGCTTTAATGTTTTTTCGATCACTTTAAAGCCAATCTCACCCCAGGGGATTTCCTTTTCGTCAAAAAGTCTGAGTTCCGAGCTTTCCGGGGTGACATGAAAATCCGGTTTAACTAAGCGGGAATGGAACATCAGGTAAAGTTGATTAATGTGGGTAATATCAAACAGTAAATAGGGGGAAAGATTTTCAACAACAGCGCCTGTTTCTTCAAAAGTTTCGCGCATGGCACCGTCTTCAACTGTTTCACCGTTTTCAAGATATCCGGCAGGAAGCGTCCATTTTCCCTTTTTGGGTTCGATGTCACGGCGGCACAGCAGAATTTTATTTTTCCATTCAGGAATGCACCCGACGACTAATTTAGGATTCTGGTAGTGAACAATTTTACATGCATGGCAGACATACCGGGGCCGGTCATCATCTTTGGGAATAAGCAGTTCAACCGGTTTGCCGCAATTGGAACAATATTTCATATTCGCATCGTCCTTTCAGCACACTGCAATTGTCTGATTCCTTAAAAATGACTGAACCAGCAGGTCAACCTTTTGATAAATCATATATTAAGAAGTGTAATGGAAATTTTGCCACCAAAACAGACATCCACATCCTTTCCGGGTGTACGCGGACGATTATGAATAATGCCGGTATACTGATATCGATCTGAATTTTTTTGAAACGTATAGTCATGGGAATTTTTATCCAGTTCACAAAATTGGCATTCCAGGACCGATGCGGCCGTGACAGGGTGGGGCATATTGATATTCCAGAACTGACCATGATTCAGTGTTTTTTCCATCACACGGGAAAGTATTTTTGCTACGTGTTGACCCGTCACTTCCCAATCGATTTTTTGATCCGGCGCAATATATTGTGATACGGCAATTGCTTTATACCCTGAAATAGCAGCTTCCCGTGCGGCAGCAACCGTACCGGATTGATAGACATCTGTCCCAAGGTTGGCCCCGGGATTTATTCCGGCAATCAACCAGTCCGCAGAAGGGGAAAATTGTTTTAAGGCCAGTCGCGTGCAGTCCGCCGGCGCTCCATCCACAATATATTTAAAGTCTGATACCTGTTCAACACGTAAAGGGTCATTCAACGTCACCCTGTGTCCGGCACAGGATTGCGGATCACGGGGGGCCACAATAATAACTTTTCCCATGGGTAAGACCCCACGGTATAAGGCGGCCAGGCCCGGTTCGTTATAACCGTCATCGTTTGTTAGTACTATTTTCATTGGATACACCTTAAGATCATTAATTATTTTTTTGTAAAACCAGACCTGACCAGTTTTTTTCTTCAGATGTTAACAGACATTTAAAATATTTTTTCGTGTAGCGATCAATGATTGCATCGGTTTCTTCCGGACGGATGCCGGACAAGACAACAGGCGCGCCAGGGGCAGATTTTTTTGAAATAACCGGAAATAAATTCATTATATCCGGGAACCGCAGGTTTGCCGTTATGAAAGAAAATGTTGCCTTGGGTTGTTCGGATGGATATAAAATCCGGATTCTGTTTTCCAGCCCGTTGATTTGTGCGTTTTTTTTTGCTTCACTTATGGAACAAGGGTCTGTGTCCAATCCGATACCGGTTTCAATGCCGAATTTTAAGGCTGTAATGGCCAAAATGCCCGACCCGGTCCCAATATCAAGAACTGTTGAATGATGAAAGTCGCGGATCAGTTTTTGGTTTTTCAGCGCGTATTCAATTCCCTGAATCGACAGCCGTGTGGTGGGATGTTCTCCGGACCCGAATGAAACACCCGGGAAAATATTGATGACAATATCCGTATTGACCGGGGAATAAGTTTTATTATACGGTTTTACGATGACTGACGATGAGATCCTCACCGGTCGATTGAATGATTTTTCAACATAGGAGCTGCCAAATATATACGTATACTCAAGTTCTCTTTCAGATATCAGTCCATGAATCGCTATTCTGATCTCTTTTCTTTTTATGTTTAATTCTGAGGATAGAATATTTTCGATTGAAGCCTGGATCAGTTTTTTGTTTGAATTGAAAACCAGTTCTAAAATTCTTTGCTGTAATGAGTTATTTTCGATTAAAATTTTACACCCCTTTTAGTTTCTTATCTCTGATTTTTGTATTTTTTTGGCAAACTATTTTAAAAACTCAAAAAGTGTGAAGTGACTAAAGTGATCTAAAGTGCCTAAAGTTGTGGACTGCGCTAAACGCGCGATTATTTTTATCATAAAAATTGAAAATGCCGAAGGCATTAACCATAACTTTAGCTCACTTCAAACTTTAGTTCACTTTTAACTTTTCCGGTTTATCCGGATTGGGCGATAGATCCATAATAGCGTAATTGCTATTTCAACATGCCTCAAATGTCCCTTTGCATCCTGTCATAACAGCATGTTTTTGGGTAAGGGGATACTGACGGCAATACGCCGGTTTGACGTCCTGAATTCCGCATGCAAATTGTCCTTTTGAGGGGGAGGGTATCAGCCAGGGGCATTCCGGATAGAAACGGCTGGTGCCGGGTTCCTTCCAGATCCTGTATTCAGCTGTTCCGCTGTCAGAGTATACGATCATTACTTTTTCCATGATATCATGACGTTCACACACTTCCCATCGTTTGTAATCATTTTCAGTGCAGTCATAGTGGTATTTCAGATTACGACAGCAGTTGCCGCATTGACGACATTTAAACCGCGCCATTTCGGTTTCAATCCAGATGCCTGTGCTTCCCGTTTCATCATTTAGTCCGACAAACGTTTTTGTCTGAAATACCTTGCTGCATATATCCGCTATAACAGATAACGGATATGTTTTTTCACTCAAAATGTTGAACAGGTAATCACCAAGATCATGATCATTCATACGCCGCACTTTGCTTTTTCGTCCCCGTGTGATCAACACACAGGCATTTCTGCCTTCCTTTGTTACAATATTCCGGTTATCTGTGATTATCGGGCAAAGTTCCTGAAAAAGATCAAATTGTGACTCATACTGCTTAAAGTCGATACGTATGGCCTCTCGTACCTGTTTTGGTGACAGGAAGATTTTTTCATTTTCATTCATCATCTGTTCCTCCCTGGAATCATTTTTTTAAAAAAATGGTAAAAAGTCAGATTTCGATGGCAAAGTTATGATAAGAATAGAAAAAAAGACTTTTTAATCGGGAGTTAAAACTTTCAACGAAAGGAGATCAACCATTGGTGTAAAATCACGATCGTCATGTAACAAAGATAAGTCCTTAAGGATACAGAATGTACCTATTATGATATCAATAGTTTTACGAACGGTTATACCCTTTTTCCTTAAGGTTCTATAATTTTGAGCGCTGTTGACAGCTATTTGATAACCGCCAATTTCATGAAATGGTAAAACGTTTAGATAAGACTTCGCTGATTCATAATCGTTGTCAGACCGGAATCCTTGTAATATTTCAATGAGGATCAAATCGCCCATGATGATTGGAACCTTAGAGAGAAGATTATCCAGCATATTTGTTTGCCATGTGGCCTGGCCGTTAAAATAGTCAATCCAAACGGATGAATCGACCAATATCATTGATCTAACCTCATTTTATCAAGGTCGCCATCCCATTTAAGTTTCCCGCGTAGATTTTTTATACGTTCTTGTTTTTTTGTTTGAATTAATAAACGTAAGCCACTTTCAACCACGGCTCTTTTGGTTTTTAACTGGCTTAACTGAATTGCTTCATTCATCAGCTGATCATCTATAACGATATTTGTTCGCATTACATTCTCCTTTGTGTATGTTTTTGAATAATTATACACATTCGGATAGAGTCATGCAAGTTCGAAATTAGTTGTTGAACGAAAACTCACTAAATCCAAGTTGTCATTACGAGGAGTGAGGAACGAACGAAAAAGTAATCCCCTGGCTTTAATGAGATTGCTTCGGTCGTTCCTCCCTCGCAATGACAGAAAAATTATAATTGAGGCACTTTCCGTTCAGTGACAAATTAATTTTTTTGGAAAAATTGGAGTACTATCATTTTTTGTCCTTGACTGCGGGTCCGGATCGAGGTTAAGGCGCAAAATGAAAAATTGAACAGGTCTATTACAAATAAATGTGAACGGATGGCAGGAAGAGGGCAGAGAAGATCGGCAGGGATGGATTCAAACAGTTTTTTATTCTGTCGTTTTAGATTTTTTATAAATTTGTTGATTCCGGAAACAAAAATACCGATGCGCCCCAATCGGCGCATGTTCGACTTGATATGAACTGAATCAATTTGTTGATTATTCAAATCGACTTTAAACGCATCGGTCAATTTTTATTTTCAGGGGATAAATTTTTCACATCCTGTTGCATTAATGTTTGAAAAGAATCCATCATTTTTTCCGTTTGGGATATTTTTCAACGGGATTTTTTTCATAGTGAAACCACGCGATTCCGTCCGGTGTTTTTGGCCTGATAAAGGGCTTCATCCGCCTGCTGGATGACATCTGCGGGAGTTTTTTCAGTATTTGGCACCATGGTACCGGTTCCCAAACTGATGGACACAATTTTTCCAGTGCGTGATTCCGAATGCCTGATACCTAATCTTTCAACCGCCTCACGGATTTTTTCGGCAAGAAAAGCGGCCTCTGAAGATAAAGTGTCGGGCAGCAGGCCGATAAATTCTTCACCACCATATCTTGCCGCCAGGTCACCGGCACGTTGCAGGTTTTTATCAAAGACCCGGGCAACGGCTTTTAAACATTCATCGCCCTGGATATGGCCATAGGTATCATTAAATGCCTTGAAATCATCAATGTCAGCCATGATTACCGAAAGCGGCTGCTGGGAGCGCAGGTTTCGGTTCCATTCGATTGCAAAGGCCTGGTCAAAACGGCGTCGGTTGCCAATGCCGGTCAGATTGTCCTGTTGAGCGTCATCACGGTATTCCCGGGTTTGTTCCATGATGGCAATGCTGAAAAATATAATGGAGGAGACCATTGCGGCCGGCAGCAGATTCATGTTGCCGGGCATCCAGGGGATGACGCCGAAAATTCTCAGCAAATCGATTTCGGAAGTGATGTGGCCAATGATCCATCCAATGGCGAAATATTTAGCATTCGGAACCCCCCTGATCCAGAAGACAATGGAAACAGTGGTTGAAAAAATCGGACCGATCCCCACCAGGATAATACTATAAAGCGGAGTCAACGGATTGGCGAAAATGTTCATGGGAATAAACCCGATGCCCATCCATTGCAGACCCCAAAGAATTTTATCAACCCGTTTGGAATAGAAGTTGATATGAAGAAACGTCCTTAAAAATTTGGCCCCTGTAAAATAAAGAGACCCGATGACCGTAATAAGCAGAACCCGGTTTAAGTCCGCAAAGAGCGGCCTGAGGAGTTCCTGAATATACCCCTGATAGCAGCCCATTAATAGCCCCAGGCTGATGATGTAGAACGTAAACCACATGGCGGAAATATTTTGCAGGCGAATAGCTACAGCGGCAAAATAAACGATAAATGCAACAAGAATTCCGTAAATGATTCCATATAGCATCTGGTCACTGTGATCCTTACGATCCAGAGCAGACGGTTCCCAGATGGTCATGGGTAAACACCATATTCGCATTGGAAACCACCCTGACGTAGAAGGTCATTTTTTTCTGTGCGGGAACAGTCAAAGGAAAAACATAGTAACGATTGGGGACCAGTTCATCAGGCGCCGGAACGGAATGCCCGGCATCCAGTTTTTTAAATTCACCAGGCCCTTGGGGAATGAAGAAACTGACATGGTCCGCCATTGGAAAATTAAAAGAAAGCAATTTTTGCCGGGGGGCTTCAAATGGATTAAAAATAGTAAAACGGGCCCAAACAGCAGCGTCGGTAATCCCCAGGTTAGGGACCTGTGCGTCGACCCGTTTAAATTGATTATTAAATGGCGAAGCGGTTATGTTTTGGATGTCCAGCTGTTTTTCTTCGTCCACCAGAACTTCCAGATGTCTGC
Organism: Desulfobacteraceae bacterium; assembly: GCA_021162325.1. Taxonomy (GTDB): domain Bacteria; phylum Desulfobacterota; class Desulfobacteria; order Desulfobacterales; family Desulfosalsimonadaceae; genus SURF-3. Next base: position 6,358 of record JAGGYV010000284.1, read on the forward strand.
CGATATTATATTTGACGCGCCCCTGGAGCAGGATGGCGTTCTCCGAATCATTTTCGCTCCAAAGATTTCCAGGGGGCATTACACCAATCGTAACTATCAATACGAAGATTTTTAAAAAGCATAAAAAAGGTTTTGACATAATATTTGACAAAAACAGTCCAATTCTGAGAAACGAGTGAAAGTTTAAAAAATTGATGGCTTCGCAAAAAGTTAGATTCAACTGATTTTAATTTATCATAAAAAAGGGTCTAATAGAAGCAAATTAGCTTAGGGCTCGGAAATAAATAACTCGACGTTTTGGTTTATTCTTTTTTCCGTCTTCTGTGTTGCTTTGTCGGTCAAATAGCCAGCTATGCTCTCGGCAAAGCGCCTTGAAGACGAAAAAAATTCCAGCGCCAAATTCGATGACTTATTTATTTCCGAACCCTAAGGGTTGATGCCTGAGTAAAAAGTCGGTGTTTTGGACAATCGTCTTTTTATCTTATTGAATTGCCATGTTGTTATTAATGAGCGTTTTTCCACCTTTAACGACGGCTTTGATATTTTTAAGGGTTTTGATATCAGATAAGGGGTTGCCCTCAATGATTGTAAAATCGGCGTATTTGCCTTTCTGGATTGTCCCTATGTGATCGGCCATTCCGATTATTTCGGCATTTACAGAGGTGGCTGCTTTTAATGCCTCGCCGTTTGTAAAACCAGCTTTGATTAAATGTTCAAGCTCTTTGTAATAAAAACCAAAAAAACTGAGCCCGGTCCCGCATGTATCCGTCCCCACGCCTATTTTTCCACCCGCTTGCCGGATCATTTCGACATTTTTCAGGACATTCGGATAACCACGCTTAAAGAATTCAATATCCGGGTAAAATTTTTTCATGTAGTCCTGCGGCGGATAAGGCGTTTGCTGCAATTTGAGGATTTCGCTCACTGTCTGCCGCATGGGTTCCGACATAAAATCCGAATTCCCGTCGAAATAAAGCCAGTTCAGCAATTCATCTGTTTCAAAATTATCTCCCATGACCTTGACGGTTGGAACAATGCCCATATTTTGCTGCACGAATTTGTCCACATCTTCGCGTTTTAATAAATCCGCTGCACAATGCTCCATGGTGTTTACCTTGATCTGGATTCCTTTTTTAAATCCGGCCCGCTCCATGTGATGCATTGCCATGCCGACGCCCCGTTTATTTGCCGTCCGGCGAAGTGATTTAAAACATTCATCTGAAAGATTGGTTAATTTGCCGTGAAACAGAAAAGATTCATCGGAATACTGGGTTTTGATCCAGTCCGCCCCCTGGTCAATTAAACGGTTGGCTACAATGGCTGCTTTTTCCGGATCATTTAACCGTTCAACAAATTGTCCGCCGGCTATTATTGATTCAAAAAAATTCAATGTGGGGGCCATTTCAGGCACCCCGTCGTGACTGGTGATAAATGACGTTGTGGTCAGAATTCTCGGTCCCGTTATCTTTCCGCTATTAATCTGATTACGCCATTTTACAATTTTTTTGGGAAATGCCCCTACATCCCTGACGGTCGTCACGCCATATTTGATACAGCTATGAAAGTTTTTTTTCTGCTGGGCATTCATCTGCAAAATGGCACGGGGGGTAATTTTAAAGACAAACGGAACGGATATATGGATATGGGCATCAATCAAACCGGGCAGGAGGGTCAAACCGTTAAGATTGATCCATTCATAATCCGAAAATGATTTTTTAGCCTCCGGGTCATCAATACCGGCAATCCGGTCTCCCTTGATCCGTATCAACCTGTTGGACTGAAGTTTGTCGGAAATGCCGTCAAAAAACCGAAAATTGTAAAATCCTTTTTGGGTCATTACAGGTCTCCTGCTCGGTGGATATCAGTAAATCAGGTTTATTGATAAATGTCCTTGTATTGTTCCCGAATCACTTTCTTGTCAAATTTACCAACACTGGTCTTTGGAATGGCATCGACAAATACCACTGTCTCCGGCAGCTGCCATTTGGCAAATTTTTTAGCCAGGTGGTTGATTATATCATCCCGACGGATAGTGTCTTTATGCTCTTCACGCGGCACCACGAGCACCACCGGGCGTTCCTCCCATTTGGGATGTGCGACACCCGTGACAGCGGCTTCAAGGACCGCAGGATGCGCCATGGTTTCATTCTCCATGTCCACGGAGGAAATCCATTCCCCCCCGCTTTTGATCAAATCTTTGACCCGATCGGTAATTTTGATGTAGCCTTCAGCGTCCATTGTACCCGCATCGCCGCTTCGCCAATACCCGTTTTCGGTAAACTGGGTTTCAGACCCCGGCGAATTATAATAGGATGCAGTGATCCAGGGGCCCCGAATTAAAATTTCTCCGGGTGATTTTCCGTCCATGGGAAGCTCCTTGTCTTCATGGTCCACAATTTTGACATCCAGGCCCACGACTGGATACCCCTGTTTGCGTTTCAAGTCCCATTTCTCGGCATCAGACAGCTCTTTTTCCAGCCAGGGTTTTAATTTGTTGATTGTTACCAGTGGGGTGGTTTCAGTGGCACCATAGGCATGAACAATTTCTGCGCCTGTTAATTCGTAAAAGTCGTTCATCAGGGACAGGGATGGCTCGGATGCCCCGGAAAGGAAACGGGCGCCTGTCAAATCGGGTTTTTTGTCAAGCTTTCGGATGTATTCCAGCATGGGCATAAATAATGCCGGTGC